>CAMLHI010000039.1 GCA_946479705.1 uncultured Oxalobacteraceae bacterium | reverse complement strand
CCGTCGGTGTTGGTCATGCCGGTGCGCAGGCCCGATGCGGTGAGCAGGTGGGCGATCAGGCGCACGGTGGTGGTCTTGCCGTTGGTGCCGGTGACGGCGACCACGGGAATGCGGCCGTCGTCGCCGTCCTTGAACAGGGTCGAGACGATGGCTTCGCCGACGTCGCGGCCCTTGCCGAACGAGGGCGAGAGGTGCATGCGCAGGCCTGGCGCGGCGTTCACTTCGACGATGCCGCCGTTCTGTTCTTCGATCGGGCGCAGCACGCTGTCGCAGACCAGGTCGACGCCGCAGATGTCCAGCCCGACCATGTCGGCCGCCGCCACCGCGCGCGCCGCCACTTCAGGATGCACGTCATCGGTCACGTCGGTGGCCGATCCGCCAGTGGAGAGGTTGGCGTTGTTGCGCAGGATGACGCGCTTGCCCTTGGGCGGCACCGATTCGGCCACATAGCCCTGCTTGGCCAGGCTGGCCAGGGCGATGTCGTCGAAGCGAATTTTGGTCAATGAGGTGGCGTGCCCGTTGCCGCGGCGCGGGTCGAGGTTGACCTGGTCGACCAGTTCGCGCACGGTGTGCTTGCCGTCGCCGACCACGATGGGCGGATCGCGCCGCGCGGCGGCCACCAGCTTGTTGCCGATCACGAGCAGGCGGAAGTCGTTACCGGGCAGGTAGCGCTCGACCAGGATGTCGTCGCGGAATTCGGACGCGCTGGCGAAGGCCGCGTCGAGCTGCTCGCGGGTGGTGATGTTGACGGTGACGCCCTTGCCCTGGTTGCCGTCCTTCGGCTTGACCACCACCGGCATGCCGATTTCCTGGGCCGCGGCCCAGGCGTCGTCCGGGTCCAGGGCCACGCGGCCGAGCGGCACCGGCACGCCGGCCGCGTGCAGCAGGCGCTTGGTCAGTTCCTTGTCCTGCGCGATGGCTTCGGCGATCGCGCCAGTGCGGTCGATCTCGGCGGCCTGGATCTTGCGCTGCTTGCTGCCCCAGCCGAATACCACCAGGCTGCCGGCGGTCAGGCGGCGGTAGGGGATGTTGCGCTCCAGCGCCGCCTGCACGATGGCGCCGGTGGACGGGCCCAGGCGCAGGTCTTCGTCCAGATCGCGCAGCTGGTTCAGCGCGGCGCCCAGGTCGAACGGCGTGTCCTCCAGCGCGGCGCGGCACAGCTGCTCGGCCAGGTCGAGCGCGAGGCGGCCCACGGCTTCCTCGGAATACTCCACCACCACCTGATAGACGTCGAGGTCCGGGGTGGGCGCGGTGCGGCTGAAGGTGACCGGGCAGCCGGCTTGCGCCTGCAGATCCAGCGCGGCCAGTTCGAGCACGTGCGCCATCGGGATATTGTCGTCATGGCCGGTCGGCTGCAAGGGACTCAGGCCGGGAAAGCGCGCGCGCAGCCGCACCTCGAAGTCGGGCAGGGTGCCGATGCTGCGCGCGGCTTCCGTGCAGGTGACGATGGCTTCGACCGACGTGTGGTGGCTCCACAGGTTGGGGCCGCGCAGGGCGCGTACGCGAGTTACTTCCATAAACCTTCAATCCTCAGTGTGGAAGCGGCGCCCTGTGGCGCCGTCTCCGGTAACGATACATCGATACGTGCTTGCTGCTGTTTCTGCTGCTACTGGTGCGCGGCCGTTTTCGGGCGCGGGTCGAAGGCGCGCAAACCGGCGCACATGATCTCGGCCGGCACTTCCAGCGCCCATGCCGCCGCTACCGCGGCCAGCACGCTGTCCGGGTGGCTGGCCATGCCGGGACGCAGCGAGGTCACTGACAGCAGCAAGGTTTCGGCCTCGCCGTGGCACAGCACGATTTTACCGTTGCGCAGGGTGACCGCGCGTTCGCCCACCGCCAGGTGTGCGGCGAGGGTCGGGTTGGCCGCATCGGCGGCATAGAAAATCACCGCGCCGTCGCACAGCTCGGCCATCTCGGCCACCGCCGCGTTGGCGGCGTTGAGTACCGCGAAGCCGCCCGGCAGCACCACGTCGATTTGGGTGCGCACCACATTGGCCATGGCGTCTTCGTCGCGGATGTAGAACTCGTGCAGGGCCTCGTGGCCTTCGAGGTCGGTCACCACGCCGACCGCGCACTTGTCGTAGGCCAGACCGTCGGTGAGGATCATGCGCGCGTCGCTTTCGAACACGGCCGCCTGGATGGTGCGGTTGATCAGCAGGCGCTGGCCGTCTTCCCAGTTCATGGCGCTCTTGCTGGCCAGCTTGCGCCCGTCCAGGTACAGGCCCTGGCCGCTGGCCACGCCGGTGTGGCGGCCGTCCAGCTGCAGCAGGCTTCCGGTCAGGCGCGCGATCAGGCTGGCGCCCTGGCTGCCGGTCACGCCGACGATCGGGATGCGGCCATCGTGCCCGGCGCCGAACAGGTGCTCGATGATGGCGCTGCCCACCGGACGCGGCTCGCCCGAAGCCGGCTTGATGTGGGCCAGCAGGCCCGGGCTGGAATTGACTTCGATGATGGCGGCGCGCTGCTCGTCGAGCGGGCGCGAAATGTCCTGCGCCACCAGGTCGATGCCGGCGATGTCCAGGCCGACGATGCGGGCGGCCAGCGCGGCCGCATGCGCGACCGAGGGATGCACCTGGTCGGTGACGTCAACCGACACATTGCCGTTCGGCTGAATCAGTACCCTTTGGCCTTCCTTCGGTACCGACCAGGCGGTCATGCCCTGGCGTTCCAGTTCCAGAATGATCTCGGCGCCTTTCTCGGGGGCGAGCGCGTTCAGCGGCGTGTCTTCGGTGGTGCCGCGGCGCGGATCGGTGTTGATCTGGCTATCGGTCAGTTCGATGATGTTCGATTTGCCGTCGCCGGTCACCCACAGCGCTTCGCCCTTGGCGGCAGCCACCAGGCGGGTGCCCACCACCAGCAGGCGGTGCTCGTCGCCGGTGATGTAGCGCTCCACCAGCACGCTCTCGCTGTCGCCCTTGCGCGCGGCCAGGTGGTAAGCCTTCTCGACTTCGTCCTGCGTCATGAGGTTGAGCGAAACCCCGCGCCCGTGGTTGCCGTCATAAGGCTTGACCACCACCGGCAGGCCGATGTCCTGGGCTTCTTCCCATGCCTCTTCGGCGCTGCGCACCAGCGCGCCTTCTGGCACCGGCACGCCGCACGATTGCAGCAGCGTCTTGGTCAAGTCCTTGTCGCTGGCGATGCTCTCGGCAATGGCGCTGGTGCGGTCGGTCTCGGCGGTCCAGATGCGGCGCTGGCTGCAGCCGTGGCCCAGCTGGACCAGGTTGCCGTCAGTCAGGCGGATGGCGGGGATCTTGCGTTCGGTGGCCGCTTCGACGATGTGCGCGGTGGACGGACCCAGGCAGTGCTCGTCGACCATGTCTTTCAGTTGCGCGACGGTGGCGGCCAGATCGTAGGGCGTGTCGTTGATCGCGGCCATCAGCAGGGCGCGCCCGGCTTCCAGCGCCGCCATGCCGACCTGCGGGTCGCGCGTGCGGAAGGCCATCTTGTAGACGCCGATGTCGGCGGTCGAGCGGGTCTTGCCGAAACCGGTGCGCATGCCGGCCAGGTTTTGCAGCTCCAGGACCACGTGTTCAAGAATATGACCGGACCAGGTGCCTTCGCGCAGGCGCTCGAGGAAGCCGCCGTGCTCGCCCACGCCGCAGCGGTGCACCACCAGGCCGGGCAGCCATTCCACCAGCCGCTCGTACAGGCCAGGCAGTTTGTTGGAGGGGTAGTCTTCCAGCTCGCCGATGTCGAGGACAGCCTCGATGACGGGACGGTAGGTCCAGATGTTGGGACCGCGCAGATGCGTCGTGCGGACAATCCCGATGTCTTTCTTCTTTGTCATTTAATAATTTCTTGATAACAGGGTGCTGCCTTGTGCACGCTCAAGCACTCTGGTCCGGCTATTTGAAGCGCATCATGTTGTATACTTGCTGAGACGAAGCTTACCGCGCTCAACCGATTTCTGCCAGTGTGGATTCCCGAATCGAACGCGTGGTACTGGCGCTTTCCTCCGAATTTTCTCAATCATTTCCATCCATAAAGCTGAATGCAACGAGGCTCCGCGCCAGAATCGCAAAACGATGACAACTGAACAATTTACTGCCTCCTTACTGCTTCCCGACCACTGGCTTGCGGAAGCGCAAAGCAAGCTTGCTTCTGGGGAAAACGTTCTAGCCAGCGTGGAGGTTGACCTGGATGCGCGATTGCGCTTTACGCGGGGCATCGTGCTGGTCACCGAACGGCGCCTGCTGGCGCGCGCGCCGGGCGAGAGCGAGTGGCACAGCTGGCCCTTCCGCGCCGGTCTGGTCCTGCAGCACCACGACCACGCCGGCGTCGGCCACCTGCAGCTGCTCGACGAGCGCGCTCTGCTGGCGGAGTGGCGCTTCACCCTGGGTCAGAACCTGCAGGCCATCCGCGTGCTGGACGGCTTCAAGGAGCAGTTGCACAGCCACGTCAGCGGCCAGCCGGTGGCCGTGCCCGAGCAGGAAGTCTGCCCGAGCTGCAAGGCGCCGCTCGAACCGGACCAGGAAGAGTGCCCGATCTGCACCAAGGTGCTGTACACCCCGCCATCGACCTGGACCCTGCTGCGCCTGTGGCGTTTCGCCGGGCCGTATCGTTTCCAGCTGGGCCTGGGCTTTTTCCTGATGCTCGCCAGCACCGCCGCGCACATGATTCCGCCTTACCTGACCATGCCGCTGATGGACAATGTGCTGATTCCGTTCCAGAACGGCCAGCCGGTCGACCAGCATCTGGTGTGGATGTACATGTCGGGCCTGCTCGGCTCGGCCGTGCTGGCCTGGGTGCTGGGCTGGGGCAAGACCTATGTGCTGGCGCTGGTGTCCGAACGCATCGGCGCCGACTTGCGTTCGAGCACCTACGAACACTTGCTGAAGTTGTCGCTGGAATTTTTCGGCGGCAAGCGCACCGGCGACCTGATGTCGCGCATCGGCAGCGGCTCGGACCGCATCTGCGTGTTCCTCTCGCTGCACCTGCTCGACTTCGCGTCCGACGTGCTGATGATCATCATGACCGGTGTGATCCTTTGCTCGATCAATCCGACCCTGGCCGTGATTACCCTGGTGCCGCTGCCCTTCATCGCCTGGATGATCCACATCGTGCGCGACCGCCTGCGCACCGGCTTCGAAAAGATCGACCGGGTCTGGGGCGAGGTGACCAATGTGTTGGCCGATACCATCCCCGGCATCCGCGTGGTGAAAGCCTTCGCCCAGGAAGCGCGCGAAGCGCTGCGCTTCCGCGAAGCCAACAGGCACAACCTGGCCGTCAACGACAAGCTGAATAAAGTCTGGTCGCTGTTCTCGCCCACGGTGTCCTTCCTGACCGAGCTGGGCTTGCTGGTGGTGTGGGTGTTCGGCATCCACCTGGTGGCCAGCCGCAACATCACGGTCGGCGTGCTGACCCTGTTCATCACCTACAGCTCGCGCTTCTACGGCCGCCTCGATTCGATGAGCCGGATCGTCTCGGTCACGCAGAAGTCGGCCTCGGCCGCCAAGCGCATCTTCGACATCCTCGATCATGTTTCGAGCGTGCCGGAGCCGGCCAACCCGGTCAAGCTGGACAAGATCGAGGGGAATATCGCCCTGCGCGAAGTCGGCTTCCGCTACGGCAACCGGGCCGTCAACCGCGGCATCAACCTCAACATCAAGGCTGGCGAATTCGTCGGCCTGGTGGGTCACAGCGGCTCGGGCAAGAGCACCTTGGTCAACCTGATCTGCCGCTTCTACGACGTCTCCGAAGGCGCCATCCTGCTCGACGGCGTGGACATCCGCTCCTTCGCCGTGTCCGATTACCGCCGCAACATCGGGCTGGTGCTGCAGGAACCCTTCCTGTTCTTCGGCACCATCGCCGAAAACATCGCCTACGGCAAGCCCGATGCCAGCCGCCAGGACATCATGGCCGCCGCCCGCGCCGCCCACGCCCACGAATTCATCCTGCGCCTGCCGCAGGGCTACGATTCCATGGTCGGCGAGCGCGGCCAGGGCTTGTCCGGCGGCGAGCGCCAGCGCATCTCGATCGCCCGCGCGCTCTTGATCGATCCGGCCATCCTGATCATGGACGAAGCCACCTCCTCGGTGGACTCGGAAACCGAAAAGGAAATCCAGAAGGCGCTCGACAACCTGGTCCAGGGCCGCACCACGATCGCCATCGCGCACCGCCTGTCGACCCTGCACCGGGCCGACCGCCTGGTCGTGCTCGACCGCGGCGTGGTGATGGAGGAGGGCAGCCACGACGAACTGATGGCGCGCGAAGGCGCGTATTTCCGCCTGTACGAAGCGCAGGCGCGCAATGTCGATACCGACCTGGACGACAAGGAAGGCGATTAAATGACCCCGCAGTTCCAACTCAAACGCAATGCCTTCGGCAAGCTGATATTGACCGCCGCCGACGGCCAGCAGCATGAAGGCGTGGTGCCGGTGCGCGCCTTTCCCATCCAGAGCCCGCAGCACGCTATCTCGCTGGTGCTGGGCGACGGCAAGGAAGTGGCCTGGATCGACGATCTCGACCATCTGCCCATGGACATGCGCAACCTCGTCCAGGACGAGCTGGACGGGCGCGAATTCATGCCCGAGATTAGTCACATCAGCAGCGTGAGCAGCTACGCCACGCCGTGCACCTGGCAGGTGCGCACCGACCGCGGCGACACCGAATTCACCCTCAAGGGCGAAGAAGACATCCGCCGCATCGGCCAGGCGTCCCTGCTCATTTCCGACAACCACGGCATCCACTTCCTGATCCGCGACATGTTCGGCATCGACCGCCACAGCCGCCGGATTCTCGACCGCTTTCTCTAACCAACAGGAGTTTGCATGCACTTTTTGCTGATCTACGATCTGGCCCCCGACTACCTGGAACGGCGCGGCCAGTATCGCGACGAACACCTGCAGCTGGCCTGGCAGGCCAGCGAGCGCGGCGAGATCGTCATGGCCGGCGCCATGGCCGAACCGGCCGACATGGCCGCGCTGATGTTCAGCTGCGCTTCGAAAGACGTGGTGGAAGCCTTCGCCCAGGCCGACCCCTATGTCATCCACGGCCTGGTGACGCGCTACCAGGTGCGCCAGTGGAACACGGTGGTCGGTGAAAACGCTTTCAATCCGGTCCGCCCGTAACACGACCCGGCAAACGCCACCGGCATCGCGACGCTGACCCGCTGGCCAGGGTCATCATAGTTTTTCCGTGTCGAAATATGGCGAAGGCCTCGTGCTGGTTTATCATGCGCTTACTTATACGGAAATTGCTGGCGATCCACGATGGAACCCGGACCGCCGCACTTCCGTCAAACCACGACGCTGGGACGAACACGGCATGCCGGTTCGGCCGGCCCCCGGTCGCGTGATCGGGAATTATCTAAGGGAACAAAGTGCAAGCTAGTATTACCTCGGCGCCGTTCGGCACCTTGCCGGACGGCCGCAACGCAACGCTCTATACGCTGACCAATCCGCATGGCGTGGTGGTCAAGGTGTCGGATTTCGGCGGCGTCATCACCGAAATCCACACCCCTGACCGCGACGGCAAACTGGCCGATATCGCGCTCGGCTACAGCGACGTGGCGCCCTACTGCGACGAGTCGCCGTACTTCGGCGCCCTGATCGGCCGCTACGGCAACCGTATCGCCAACGGCCAGTTCGAGCTCGACGGCAAGCAGATCCAGCTGTCGGTCAACAATGGCAGCAATCACCTGCATGGCGGCAAGGTCGGTTTCGACCGCAAGCTGTGGCGCGCCGTGCCGTTCACGGAAGGCAGCTCGGTCGGCCTGACCCTGATGTACAGCAGCCCGGATGGCGAAGAAGGCTATCCCGGCAAGGTGGACGTGACGGTGGTCTATGAGCTCACGGCCGACAATGAATTCATCATGGCCTACGACGCCATCACCGACAAGGCCACGCCGGTCAACCTGACCCAGCACGCGTACTTCAACCTGGCCGGGCAGGGCGACATCCTGGGCCACCAGCTGCAGATCGACGCCGCCGCCTTCACCCCGGTCAGCGACAAGCTCATTCCCACCGGCGAACTGCGCCCGGTGGAAGGCACGCCCTTCGATTTCCGCGGCCCGCACACCATCGGCGAGCGCATCTTCGCCGACGACGAGCAGCTGCGCTTCGGCCAGGGCTACGACCACAATTTCGTGCTCAACCGTCCGGCCGGACGCGCCAGCATCCTGGCCGCCCGCGTGGTCGAGCCGGTCTCGGGCCGGGTGCTGGAGCTGTACACGGAAGAACCGGGCGTGCAGTTCTACAGCGGTAACTTCCTCGACGGCAGCAATGTCGGCAAGGGCCGGAGCTACGGCTTCCGCAGCGGCCTGTGCCTGGAGCCGCAGCACTTTCCCAATTCGCCCAACCAGCCGAACTTCCCCAGCACCATCCTGCGGCCGGGCGAGGAATACGCTACCGTGTCGCGCTTTAAGTTCTCCGTGGAGAAGTAATGCTCAAGATGATCGTGGACGCCGGCAACCAGCTCGGCGAATGCGTGCTGTGGTGCGAGCGCAGCGGGCGGGTGCTGTGGACCGACATCCTCGGCGCTACCCTGCATGCCCACCATCCGGCCAGCGGCGCCACCCAGAGCTGGGCCATGCCGGAACGGCTGGCCTGCTTCGCGCTCACGGCCAGCGACGACCGCCTGCTGCTGGGCCTGGCCTCGCAGCTGGCCTTCTTCGATTTTTCCACCGGCGCGATCACCCCGATCGCCCAGGTGGAAGAGGGCTTGAGCACGCGCCTGAACGATGGCCGCTGCGACCGCCAGGGCAATTTCGTGTTCGGCACCTTCCATGAAATCGAGCCGCGCGCGCCGGTCGGTTCCTACTACCGCCTCAATGCGGCCGACCTGAGCCTGGAAAAGCTGCCCCTGAAGGGCGTGGCGATCGCCAACAGCACCTGTTTCTCGCCCGACGGCGCCACCCTGTACTACTGCGATTCGCCGGACAAGGCGATCCGCCGCTGCGACTATCCCTCGCTGGCCAACGACCGCGTGTTCGCCGTGTGCGAAGGCGAGGGCGAGCCGGACGGCTCCTGCATCGATGCCGAGGGTTACCTGTGGAATGCCCAGTGGGGCGGCTTCAAGATCGTGCGCTACGCTCCCGACGGGCGCATCGACCGCGTGCTGGAAGTGGCGGCCGCGCAGCCGAGCTGCACGGCATTCGGCGGCCCCGACTTGAACGTGTTGTTTTCAAGCAGCGCAACTGTCGGCCTGGCCGCGCCGTCGCCCACCGATGGTGGCTTGCACGCAACAACTTTGCCGGATGTGCGCGGTTTACCGGAAAGTCGTTTCGCGGGCTAAACTGGACCAGGACAGCGCCAAACAGCGCTGGCGCGGGTGGTTTCCACGAGAAACTGCCGCGCCTGCGCTTTTTTCATATGGCGATACCAAAAAAAATATCGATAATGCCTAAAAATTGATTGGAAAGGCATTGGGCAAAACTTTACTATTTCATCCGAGGGCTGGCCGTCGGTTCGACAAGGACCGCGCCGGCAAGGGAAAAACTAGGAGAGTTAGCATGTCCGAGACAAAAAAAACGAAGCTGCGTTCGGCCGAATGGTTCGGCACCAATGACAAGAACGGCTTCATGTACCGCAGCTGGATGAAGAACCAGGGCATTCCGGACCACGAATTCCAGGGCAAGCCGATCATCGGCATTTGCAACACCTGGTCTGAACTGACTCCCTGCAACGCCCATTTCCGCCAGCTGGCCGAGCACGTCAAGAAGGGCATCCTGGAAGCCGGCGGCTATCCGGTGGAATTTCCGGTCTTCTCGAACGGCGAATCGAACCTGCGTCCGACCGCCATGCTGACCCGTAACCTGGCCTCGATGGACGTGGAAGAATCGATCCGCGGCAATCCGATGGACGCCGTGGTCCTGCTGGTCGGCTGCGACAAGACCACCCCGGCCCTGCTGATGGGCGCCGCTTCGGTCGACCTGCCGACCATCGTCGTGACTGGTGGGCCTATGCTCAACGGTAAGCTGAACGGCAAGAACATCGGTTCCGGCACCGCCGTCTGGCAGTTGCACGAGCAGGTCAAGGCCGGCACCATCACCATGCACGAATTCATCGCCGCCGAAGCCGGCCACTCGCGCTCGGCCGGTACCTGCAATACCATGGGCACCGCCTCGACCATGGCCTGCATGGCCGAGTCGCTGGGCACTTCGCTGCCGCACAATGCCGCCATTCCCGCAGTCGACGCGCGCCGCTACGTGCTGGCCCATATGTCGGGCATCCGCATCGTCGAGATGGTCCATGAAGACCTGAAGCTGTCGAAGATCCTCACCCGCGAGAATTTCGAAAACGCCATTCGCACCAACGCGGCCATCGGCGGTTCGACCAATGCCGTGATCCACCTGAAAGCCATCGCCGGCCGTATCGGCGTGGACCTGGAGCTGGAAGACTGGACCAAGATCGGCCGCGGCACCCCGACCATCGTCGACCTGCTGCCATCGGGCCGCTTCCTGATGGAAGAGTTCTACTACGCCGGCGGCCTGCCTGGCGTGATCAAGCGCCTGGGCGACGGCGGCCTGCTGCCGCACAAGAATGCCCTGACCGTCAACGGCAAGACCCTGTGGGAAAACTGCCAGGACGCCCCGATCTACGACGAAGAAGTGATTCGTCCGCTGGCCAAGCCGCTGATCGAAGACGGCGGCATCTGCATCCTGCGCGGTAACCTGGCGCCACGCGGCGCGGTGCTCAAGCCATCGGCCGCCACCCCGCGCCTGATGCAGCACACCGGCAAGGCCGTGGTGTTCGAAGACTTCGAGCACTACAAGTCGCGCATCCTCGATCCGGACCTGGACGTCACCGCCGACTCGATCCTGGTGATGAAGAACTGCGGCCCGAAAGGCTATCCGGGCATGGCCGAAGTGGGCAATATGGGCCTGCCGCCCAAGCTGCTGGCCCAGGGCGTGACCGACATGGTGCGCATCTCGGACGCGCGCATGAGCGGCACCGCCTACGGCACCGTGGTGCTGCACGTGGCCCCTGAAGCGATGGCCGGCGGCCCGCTCGGCGTGGTCAAGGATGGCGACAGCATCACCCTGGACTGCAAGGGCGGCGCGCTGAACCTGAACATCTCGGACGAAGAGATGAAGCAGCGCCTGGCCGAACGCGCCGAGACCCAGCCGAAGGGCGCCAAGTCGGGCTACCAGCAGCTGTATATCGATCACGTGCTGCAAGCCGACGAAGGCTGCGACTTCGACTTCCTGGTCGGCTGCCGCGGTTCGGCCGTGCCGCGCCATTCCCATTAAAATAAGCAACACGCACAGGACTTGCCGCCGCCCGCGACTCCCCCCTCTCTTATCGCGGGCGGCTGTGCAAGTTCCGAATCTGGAGAAGCCATGTTAATCGTTCAATTCACCAACGAAGCCGGCCAGCGCCGCATCGGCCTGCTGGACCACAATACCATCCGCGAAATCGACGGCGTCGAGACCACCTATGCCCTGGCACAGGAAGCGATCCGCGCCAAGACCTCGCTGGCCGCACTGGCCAGCGCCAAGGCCGGCACTACCGAACACGCCTACGACGCAGTGGCCAAGGCCGGCCGTATCCTGCCGCCGCTGGACCACGCCGACCCGGCCCACACCTACGTCACCGGCACCGGCCTGACCCACCTGGGCAGCGCCGACGCGCGCGACGCGATGCACAAGAAAATCGGCGGCGACGTCGAGACCCTGTCGGACTCGATGAAGATGTTCCGCATGGGCGTCGAAGGCGGCAAGCCGGCCGACGGCCAGCGCGGCGTGCAGCCGGAATGGTTCTACAAGGGCGACGGTTCGATCGTGCGCGCGGCCGGCCAGAGCCTGCCGATGCCTGAATTCGCCCTCGACGGCGGCGAAGAGCCGGAAATCGCCGGCCTGTACGTGATCGGCGACGACGGCCAGCCTTACCGCGTCGGCTACGCCATCGGCAACGAATTCTCCGACCACATCACCGAGCGCCAGAATTACCTGTACCTGGCCCACTCCAAGCTGCGCGTGTGCGGCGTCGGCCCGGCCATGCTGGTGGGCGAACTGCCTGCGCACATCGACGGCATCTCGCGCGTGATCGGCACCGACGGCAAGGTACGCTGGGAAAAGCCGTTCGTCTCGGGCGAACAGAATATGTCGCACACCATCGCCAACCTGGAGTACCACCACTTCAAGTACGGCCTGTTCACCCGTCCGGGCGA
>CAMLHI010000038.1 GCA_946479705.1 uncultured Oxalobacteraceae bacterium | reverse complement strand
ATCGACCTGCTGGTCGCGCGCGCGGCGCTGCCGGAGGTCGAATCGGCGCTGATGCGGCACGGCTGGGTGGCCACCCACCACGACGCCTACGACCAGCGCTATTACCGCACCTGGATGCATGAAATTCCGCCGATGGTGCATGTGCGCCGGGACACCGCGATCGATGTGCATCACACGATCTTGCCGCTGTCGGCGCGCGCGCGGCCCGACCCCGCCAAGCTGTGCGCGGCGGCCCGCCGGCTGGCCGGCGTGGGGCGCTTTGCCGTGCTGGCCCCGGTGGACATGGTGCTGCACAGCGCCACCCACCTGTTTTACGACGGCGAGTTCGACAAGGGCTTGCGCGACCTGTTCGACCTGCACCGCTTGCTGCAAGAGGGCAGCGCCGATCCCGGTTTCTGGGGCGCGCTGCCGCAGCGTGCCGCCGAACTCGAGCTGGGGCGGCCCCTGTTTTACGCCTTGCGCTACAGCACCCGCCTGCTGGCGACCCCGGTGCCGGCGGCGGTGCTGGCCGCCGTCGCCGCCGCCGCGCCGCCGCCGCCGCTGCTGGCGCTGATGGATGCGCTGTTCGAGCGCGCGCTGATGCCGCCGCATGCCAGTTGCGCCGACCGTTTCAGTGGGCTGGCGCGCGGCCTGTTGTATGTGCGCGGCAACTGGCTGCGCATGCCGCCGGCACTGCTGGCGCGCCACCTCTTCCACAAGGCATTTTTGTCGCCCAAGGCGAAATAAAGCCTGGCTGTTGAGCTCGTCTCCCGCGGGGACGTGCTATCATTTTCCTATGGCAACTTCGATTCCCTCGCCCGGCTCCGTCCCGGTGTTCTCCTATGAGGATGCGTTTTCACGCAATATCGGCTGGGTGACCCCGGCCGAGCAGCAGCAGTTGCGCCACAAGCGCGTGGCCATCGCCGGCGGCGGCGGCGTGGGCGGCAGCCATTTGCTGACCCTGGTACGGCTGGGCGTGTCGGCCTTCCACATCGCCGATTTCGACACCTTCGACATCGTCAATTTCAACCGTCAGGTGGGCGCCACGGTGTCCACGCTGGGTCAGTCCA
The DNA here is from genome assembly GCA_946479705.1 of uncultured Oxalobacteraceae bacterium. The sequence goes on along the minus strand of CAMLHI010000038.1, from coordinate 11,420 downwards.
AGGTGGAAGTGCTGTGCCGCATGGCGCGCGACATCAATCCGGACATCGATATCCAGGTATTCCCGGAAGGCATCAACGAGCACTCCCTGGATGCCTTTCTGGCCGGCGTGGACCTGTACATCGATGGCCTGGATTTCTTCGCGTTCCAGATTCGCCAGCAAACCTTTGCCCGCTGCGCCGCCCTGGGCGTGCCGGCCACCACCGTGGCACCGCTGGGCATGGGGGCGGCGCTGCTCAATTTCATGCCCGGCAAGATGAACTTCGACGAGTATTTTCAGTGGGGCGGCCTGCCGGACCTGGACAAGGCCATCCGCTTCGCGGTGGGACTGGCCCCGGCCGGCTTGCATCGCGGCTACCTGGTGCATCCGGAAGCGGTCGATTTTGTCCGCCAGCGCGGCCCCTCGACCTTCATGGCATGCCAGCTGTGCGCGGCGGTGGCGGGCACGGAAGCGCTCAAGATCTTGCTGGGACGCGGGCGCGTGCTGGCCGCTCCCTGGGGCATGCAGTTCGACGCCTATCGCAACAAAAGCGTCACCACCTGGCGTCCGGGCGGCAACGCCAATCCGATCCAGCGCCTGGCCATCGCGCTCGGCACCCGGCAGTTCGCCAGACTGGGACCGCCGCGCCAGGACTGATGGGCGCGGCGTTAACGAAAAAAATCCACCGCCAAAGGCCGGTGGATTTTTTTTTGGGTGCGGACAAGGCGCCCGAGGCGCCCTGCCCGCGGTCCGTATTACGACTGCTTGCGGCCGCGCGCCACGCACAGGCCCAGCAGGCCCAGGCCCAGCAGAGCGATCGAACCTGGCTCTGGTACGGCGCTACCGAAAACCACGTTGGCGGTGCCGTTGACGGTCTGGGTGCCGGTCGGCTGGAAGTTGTTCAGATTGCCCGACTCGAACGACAGGTTGTAGAACGGGTTAGGTGCAACGAAGAACAGCTTGCCCGCGGCGGTCAGCTGGAAGGTGGTGGTCGAACCGAAGCTGCCGCAATTGATGCCGCTGCCGCCACCGCTGCCGCAGGTTGACAGGCTGGGGTCCAGGGTACCCTGGCCGAACTGGGGAATGCCGTTGGCGATCACGCTGTCGTCGGCGGAGCCGTCGATGGTGAAGTTGCCCGCACCGGTGACGGGATTGTGGATGCCGGTCTCCAGATCGGTGTCCATCTGGGAGTCGAGGAACATCTGCAGAGTGCCGCTGCCTGGGGTGAAATTGAACACGGTCTTGCCGCCGACGGAAGAGAAGTTGCCCGAACCCTTGTAGGTGGCATACAGCTGGTAGGTCGAGGTCAGGCCGGTCTTGAACGCGGTCAGGGTGCCAGCGCCGTCATTGACGCCGAACTGGCCGGCGTTCCACAGCAGGGACACGTTGAAGGTGCCGGTGGTCGGGGTCAGCGGAACGAAGGTGGCGACTTCGACATAGCTGCCGGCGATCCGGTCGGCAACGAAGTTTGGCTTGACGCTATTCGCGGGATCGACCGTGAAATCCGGGAACACGGTGGCGTGGGCCGAAGCGGCGAACAGGGAAGCGGCGGCGACTGCGCAAGCGACGGCGGTTTTGGCGATGAGTTTATTCATGTTTAATTCTCCTGGTTATCGGGGACTGAAGCTACGGGGGGGTATAAAGCAATCACCGTGCCAGCAACCGGAGTTTGATAAAAATCAAACACTTACAAAAATATCAAAGCTGGGTTCCGCGCATCATGTAAAGAATTCCGACAGTCCAGCGATCCGCCGCTCACGCCGGTTTGCGCGCGATCACGTTCCAGGTGTTTCCCGAAGTAAATTCGCTGGCCACCTGGTAGCCGGCGTCGCGCAGCTTTTGCTCGACCACTTCGCGCAGGAAGGGGCTGTACAGAATCCCCTTGCGGATACCCCAATCGTTGATCTTCCCGGCGATCCAGCGCAGCGGGGCCGGCCCGCGCGGGTACAGCAGCACGTTGGCCGCCAGCGTCCCGCCGGGCTTGAGCACGCGCAAGATGTCGCGCAGGGCGCCATCGACGGTGGGGAAGCAATGGATGGAATTGGCGATGTTGGCCGTGTCGAAGCTATTGTCGGGAAACGGCAGCTCGGCCGCGTCGGCGTGCTGCACCGCAACCTGGGCATTGCCGGCGAAGCGCGTGCGGGCGCCGGCCAGCATCGACGGGGCATAGTCGATGGCGCTCACATGGGTAGGCGGCAGTTTCTTCCAGCGGCGCCAGCGCAGCAGCATGTGCAGCAAGGTGCCGGTGCCGCAGGCCACTTCAAGGTGCTCGGGACCGAAATGGGGGCCGAAAAAGCGCAGCTGGGTGCCGATCGTGCTGTTGTAGGCGAAGGTCAGGATGAAAAAACCGCGGATGTCGTACCACCATGGTTCGGACGAATAGGCTTCGGCGATTTCGTCGCGTGTCTTGCCGCTGCTCATGATGCTTCCTTGGGGTTGGGTGAGGAAGCGTTGAATATAGGTGTTTCTGTGCCTACAAGCAAGGCCACGATGGATCGGAGCTTTACATCTTGAAACAAACTGGCAGGCTCAGGACGCGCGTGCCTGCGTTTCGTGCGCCCAGGTCGTGTTGAACAGACGGTGCGCGATGCCTTCTTCCTCCTGCTTGGAAAAGAAGTAGGGATACAGCGAGCGGTCCTTGTCGTCCCTGTGGCTGGTGTCGCCATGCAGCTCGATGTGCTTGGCGGCGTGGTCCAGGCACAAGTGCAGCAAGCGCGCCGGCGCGTTCACGCGGCGGTTTTCGCGCAGGCTGCCGATCCGGGTAAAGCCCAGCATGCTCTCGTAAAACTTCACGTGGCGCGGATTGACCTCGATGAAAATATCCGTGCAGCCGTACAGGTAGCGCCCGTAGATGAACAAGGTGTGGAACAGTGCCGCCAGGGCGTGCTTGGAGCGCATGGTGGGGTCGACCGCCAGCTTGGAAATTTCGCAGACGCGCGCCCCGCGCTCGCGGTAGGCATCGATTTCATCCTTGAAAATGTCGTCCGCCAGGATGCCGGCGGACGAATCGATGCCCAGGCTCACGGTGCCGCGCACCAGGCCCTCGCTCGCAGCGGTCAGGGTAATGCGGTTCGGCCCGTATACCAGCGGGCTGTTGATGCTGTAGCCGCGGGTGGCGTACATTCGGCTGATCAACAAGCTGGCGTCGCAGCGGCCCCGTTCGGTGTTCGCCAGGCGGATGCCGAATACCCTTTCCTTGATCGTGACATTGCGGATCCAGCCGGAGTGGCGTTCCTCGCCCAGGGCGGCGCTGTACCCGGCATCGGCGTGCGGGTGGGACATCGTCATGCTCATGGGCGGCTGGCGGCAGCGTGGCCAGCGCGCGGGAGGGAGTGACGGCGAAGGCGCATGGTCAGTCCTTTTCACGGTGGTGGAATTGGAAGCGGGACGGTCATGTCCCTGGAAAAAAAGGCCAATGTGGCCTTACCAGCAGCCGATAGTATCGCAATCTGTTGAGCCAGATCAATCGTGTGCACAGCCAATTGTAACCAATTGTATCCGCCGTCAACCGATGGCACGCAGACGCTGGACGATACCGGCTTCCTCGCGCGGCGAGAATACAAAGGGGTACAGCGAGCGTTCGCTGCCGGGATTGGCGCTGGTGCCGCCGAAGCGGGCGATCTGGGCGGCGCAATAATCGACACTCAGGTGCAGCAGGACGGCAGGGGCTTGCACGCGCCCGTTGAAGCGGGTGTCGCACTCGACCTTAAAGCCCAGCATGCCCTCGTAAAAGCGCCGGTGGCGCGGATTGACTTCGATGAAGATGTCGGTGCAATCGTGCAGGTAGACCGCATAGATGTAGGCCACGTGAAACAGCGAGGCCAGCACGGACTTGGACTTGATCGACGGGTCGATGGCCAGCTTGATGATTTCGCAGATTTTGCCGCCGCGCACCCGGTGCGGGTCCAGGCAATCCTGGAATACCTGGTCGGCCAGCAGGCCGACGCCGGCATCGAGCCCGAGGCTGACCGTGCCCATGACTTCATGGTGGTCGGAGGCGGTCAGGGTGATCTTGTTCGGATCGCTGCCCAGCTGGCCGCCGGTGTAGCCGCGCCAGGCGTACATTTTGTTGATCAGCATGCTGGCCGAGTTGCGCTGTTCGGCGATATCGGCGGCGCGGATGCCGAAGGTGCGCTCGTTGATCGAGATATCGACGATGCTGTCCCCGTGCGGGCCGGCGGAATCATGCTCCGCCGGTGCCGTAACGGTCATCGGATCGGGGTCCGGCGGGGTGTCGAAGGGCCGCATGCGCGCTCACAGGGTTAAATTAAGTCACTCGAAGAATTATAGTTTATCCATCAGAGTTGTCCACCGGAACTTTCTTACAAGGTCAGCGCTCCCTTACAGCTGCTTGCGCAAGGCGCGCGCCTGCTCGATTTGCGCGAACGGCTGGCCGGCCAGCGCCAGGTCGACTTCCTTGCGGGCGCCTTCCTTGTCGCCCTTCTTGAGCAGGGCCGCGGCCAGGTGGTAGCGGATTTCGGCGTTCTGCGGGGCGCCCTGGGCGGCTTGCTGCAACAGCGGCAAGGCGCGTTCGACCTGGCCTTGTTCCAGCAGTATCCATGCCAGGGTATCGTTGATGACCGGGCTGTTCGGCGCCAGCCTGGCGGCCTTTTCCGCCATGGCCAGGGCGCGGCTGTCGTGTTCCTGCTGGTAGGCCCAGGCCAGGTTGTTGAGGGCCGCGACATGCTCGGGGTCCTTTTTCAGTAGCGCTTCGAACATGCCGATGGCGGGTTTGTATTGCTTTCCTGCTAACAGTGCCTGGGCTTCGTACATGATGACGACGGCGTCGTCCGGATGGGCTTTCTTGTAGTCCGCCAGGCGCTGCTCGGCCAGCTTGTTCTTGCCGGCCAGCTGCAGCGCCTGGACCAGTTTGAGCAACAGTTGCGGATTGGGATTGAGCGCGGCGGCCAGTTCGTAGGCGCGGGCGGCGCCTTCATAATTTTTTTGCAGGCTCAGCAGATCGCCCTCGATGACGAAGCCCAGCGGCGATTTCGGCCGCTTCTGCTCGATGGCGCGCGCGATCTGCACGGCCTTGGCGGGATCGCCGGCGCGCACCATCAGGCTCACCATGACCAGCTGGGCCTGGACATTCTCGGGTTCGGCCTCGACGGCGCGGCGGGCGTTCTCCAGGGCTGCCTTGTCGTTTTTCATGGCGCTATGCACGCCGGCCAGGCGCAGCTGCGCCTTGGCCGACTTGGGCAGCATGGCGGCCAGCTTGCTGTAGGTTTCCAGGGCGCCGGCCTGGTCCTCATTGGCCAGCTGGGCCTGGCCGAGCAGGTCGACCAGATCGGCGTTGTCCGGATTGGCCGGCAGGATCTTGCGCACCAGGTTCAGCGACTTTTGCTTGTCGCCCGTGCGCAGGTACTGGTGGACCAGCTGGATGGCCGGCGCCGCGGCGTCGGGATTGTCCTTGACGGCGCGCTCGAGCAGGCTGGTGGCCTCGGCGCTCTTGCCTTCCAGGCGGGCCATTTCGGCCAGCGCCATCAAGGCGCCCACGTGCTTCTTGTCTTTCTCGAGGAAGGCGTTGAAACGGCGCCGCGCGTCTTCCGGTTTCTTGGCGGCGATGTCGAGCTGGGCCAGGTTGACGGCGGCGGCCAGATAGCTCGGCTGCAGTTCGAGTGCCTTGTTGAAGGCGGCGCGCGCTTCCGCCAGTTTGTTCTGGGCCACGAACACGCCGCCCTTCATGTTTTGCAGCACGGCGTTTTCGGGCTGCTGCTTTTCCATCGCCGCGATGGTCGCCAGCGCCTTGTCGTATTGCTGCAGGCGGACCTGGGTGTTGAGCAGTGCCATGCCGGCGCCCTGGGATTTGGGATCCATGCTGGCGGCCAGTTCCAGCTCGCTGATCGCCCTGGCATTGTCGCCCTGGCCCAGCTTGCTCAAGCCGAGCGAGGTGTGCAAGGCGGCGGCGTCGGGCGCCAGGGCGCTGGCCTTGCTGAAATAGGACGCGGCCTTGTCGAAATTGCGCGACTGCAGGAAGGCTTCGCCGGCCAGCGCCAGCATTTGCGGGTCTTCGCTCTTGCCCAGCGCCGGCGCCAGGGTGTTGGCCGCTTCGCCCGGCTGCGCCAGGCGCAGCTGGGTGGTGGCCAGCAACTTGCGCGCGTACAGCATGTCGGGGTATTTCACCAGATACTTGGTGAGGTGCTGCTCGGCCTGCTGATAATTGCCCAGGCTGAGCTGGATGGCGCCGGCCAGCAGCACGCTGGGCATGTGTTCGGGCGCGCCCTTGAGCACCGACTGGATCGATTCGAGCGCTTGGGCGTGCTTGCCTTCGGTGTGTTCCAGCAATGCCTGGGTATAGGGAATCAGCAGGCTGTGCGGGGCATTCGCGCGCGCGCCGTCGAGGTCGGCCTTGGCATCGGCGAACTTGCCGACGCTAATTTCCACATAGGCTTTCTGGATGTGCGCCTGGCGGTGCCTGGGGTTGGCCGACAGCGCCTGGGCGAAGGCGGCAATGGCCGCCTCGGTCTTGTTCTCGCGTATCGCCAGCATGCCCTTGAACATCCATACTTCGGCATTCGTGGGGTCTTTCTCGGCGGCCTGCTCGGCCAGCCGGTGCGCCAGGTCCAGATCGTTTGTGGCCATTGCGCAACGCGCCAGACCGACCAGTGCAGCGCCGCTCGCCGGAGCGCGTTTCAGGGCTGCCTCGTAGCTGGCCTTGGCCTGGTCGGTTTGCTCGAGCTGGAGGAAGGCGTTGCCGCGGCTGATCGACAGTTCCGGCGTGGCCGTTTCCACCAGCGGGTCCGATTCCTCGATGACTTTTTTCGATTCGCCCTGCAAGTCCAGGGCCGCCGCCAGCGCGCCGATCACGCTGGCCTTGGGGGTGCCCAGGCTGATGGCCTTGCGCACTTCCTTCTCCGCCGACAGGCCGTCGCCGGCCAGCTCGTGCAAGGCGGCCAGCTGCAGGCGCAGCTTGGCATCGTCCGGGCTTTGGATGACCGCGTTCTTCAACTGGATCATGGCGGCCTTGTAGTCGCCTTTTTGCTGGTAGACCTTGGCCTCGGCCGCCAGGGTGGCCGCATCTTGCTTCTTGGTGCAGCCGCTCAGCCCAGCGCCGGTCAGAAAGGCGCTGGCAACGAGTATGGCGGGTAGGGTCAGCTGGACGGCGCGAGGCGGCATGAAAATTCCTTGGGTGCGAATCGATGGGTGAGCGGCCGCGGCGGAATGCCGGGACCAATCCCGTCATAGTGACATGGGTACTGCTTGAAAAGCAATATCCGGATGCGCGCGCTGCCGCTCATTCCGGTTTGCGCAGGCGCTGCAGCAGCGCTTGCACACTGTCGCTCAGCGGCAGGCCGTGGCGGCGCAGCAATTGCACGTGCAGCACCAGGTTTTCCAGCACCAGCTTGGCCGACACCGCCAGCAGGGTCATGAGTTTATCTTCGCTGCTGAAGTTCTCCATCGCGGCGGCCATTTCGCACAGGTGGGTGGCCACCAGGCTGCGCAGTTCGTCTTCGTGGAAGGGCAGGTCGGCGAAATCGATGGGGTCTTCGGCTTCGACTTCGGCCATCAGGGCGGCCAGTTCGGCAGGTTGGATCGGCATGCGGTGCTCCCGGGGTGGACATGGTCCCATTCTAGGCCAGGCGGGCGCGTTCAAGGCGAGCCAAACGCGCTAGAATCGGGCCATGGCACGCTTGATATTCACCCAGCAGCTGGCGCGGTTTACCGCCGTGCCCGAGGTCGAGACCGCGGCCGTGACCCTGCGCGCCGGCCTCGAGGCGGCGTTTGCCCTCAATCCGCTGTTGCGCGGCTATGTACTGGACGACCAGGGCCACCTGCGCGAGAACGTCGTCATCTTCATTGGCGCGCGCCGCTGCGCCGACCGGCGCGGCCTGGCCGATGCGATCGGCCCCGATGCCACCATCCATATATTGCAAGCACTGTCAGGAGGTTAAGCATGCCGCAACGCGCCTACGTGTCGACCCGCAAGGGCCTGTTCGAACTGGAGTACGGCGCCGGCGGCTGGCAGCTGGGGCCGGTGCATTTCCTCGGCGAACCAGTGTCGATGGCTTTGCACGACCGCCGTGACGGCAGCCTCTACGCGGCCTTGAACCTGGGCCATTTCGGCGTCAAGCTGCACCGCCGCGATCCGGGCGCGGCCGGCTGGACCGAGATCGCCGCGCCGGCCTATCCGCCCAAGCCGGCCGACAGCAGCGATCCGGTCGAGTGGAAAAACCGCCTGGTCTGGGCGCTGGAGACGGGCGGGGCGGACCAGCCCGGCGTGCTGTGGGCCGGGACCCTGCCGGGCGGGCTGTTTCGCTCCGGCGACCGCGGCGCGTCCTGGGAGCTGGTGCGCGCGCTGTGGGAGGTGCCGCAGCGCGCCGAATGGTTCGGCGGCGGCTACGACGTGCCCGGCATTCACAGCATCAGCGTCGATCCGCGCGACAGCCGGTGTCTGCTGGTGGGGGTGTCGTGCGGCGGCGTGTGGCGCAGCGAGGATGGCGGCGCCAGCTGGGCCATCAGCGCCACCGGCATGCGCGCCGACTACATGCCGCCCGAATTGAACGAGAACGAAGCCGTGCAGGACCCGCACCGGATCGTGCGCTGCGCCGCCGATCCCGACGTCTTGTGGTGCCAGCATCACAACGGCATCTGGCGCTCGGCCGATGGCGGGCGCCACTGGCGGGAAATCGTTACGGCGCCGGTATCGCGCTTCGGTTTCGCGGTGGCGGCCGACCCGACCGACGGCGCCGCCGCCTGGTTCGTGCCGGCCGAGTCCGACCAGCGCCGGGTGCCGCTCGGGGCGGCGCTGGCGCTCACCCGCACGCGCGATGGCGGCGCCAGTTTCGCCACGCTGCGCGCCGGCTTGCCGCAGGCGCATTGCTACGATCTGGTGTACCGGCATGGCTTGGCGGTGGCCGCCGATGGCCGCAGCCTGCTGATGGCATCGACCACCGGCGCGCTGTGGGCGTCCGGCGATGCCGGGGACAGCTGGCAGACGGTGGCGCTGCATTTGCCGCCGGTGGCGGCGCTGTGTTTTGCCTGAGCTGGCCGTGCCGGGGCGGGCGGCGTGGCGTGCGCACCACAGGCCGGATCGCGGCGCTTGCGCCCCGGACTGGTCGATGCTGGCGCGCCGCTGCGTCGCAGCGGTGAAAATCGCGTCCGGCACGCACCGCCAGGGCGCCCGCACGCCCCGCGCCGGTGCAGCGCTTCCGGTTATTTGTTCGGCGTATAAGCCGCATCACCACAATAAATTTAGTGGAGTTTGGTTAGGGCAGTATATTTGACTTATCTGCTGGCTGTTCAGCAGTCGATTCGCCGGCTACCCGCTGTCCGGATCGTATTTCTTCCATCTACCCCACGGAGGTAAGTCATGTCCCCACTGATGAAACTAAAGCGATCGTCCCCCTTTGAATTGCTGTGCGCGGCCCTGCTGCTGTCGCTGTGCGCCGGCAGCGCCTCGGCCGCCGGCGAGAGCGGCGCGCGCGCGGAAAGCGCCAGCTGCGCCGTGCCGGCCTATCCCGCCCGCTGGCAGGAAGATGGCGACACCGGCATCGTCACCCTGGCCGTGCTGGTCGGCGCCGACGGCAAGGTGATGGCGTCCAAACTGCTGCATTCGAGCGGCGTCGCGCGGATCGACCGTGCCTCGCTCAAGGCCAGCAGCCAGTGCACCTTCCAGCATGGCGTCAGGGACCAGAGCATGCCGGCCTGGACCAAAGTGCGCTACAACTGGGTGGTCGAGTAATCAGCAAAAGCGAGCTCGGCCGGTGGGCGGCCGCCGCGGTTTCATTGTTATAATCGCGAGTTAACGTTAACTCGATCCGCGCCAGTTCGCCCATGAATCTCAAGAGCCTTGCCCGCACGCTCGGGATTTCGAAAACCACGGTCAGCCGTGCGCTGAACGGCTATCCCGAGGTCAATGTGCGCACCCGCGAGCGCGTCATGGCGGCCGCCAAGGAAGCCGGCTACGAGGCCAATCCGATGGCGCGCAGCCTGGCGGTGGGGCGCACCAATGTGTTCGGCATCATCTATCCCCTGCTGCCGAGCGACCTGGGCGACCCGCTGTTCCTCAGCGTGGTGGGCGGCATGTCCAACGCGCTCGAGAAAAGTGCGATGAACCTGATCATCGCGCCGGTGTCGTCGGCCAATGAATTGCCGTCCTACGACAAGATGGTGCGCGGGCGCCGCGTCGATGGCCTGGTGGTCAGCCGCACCATGGTCCATGACGAGCGCATCGCTTACCTGATCGGCAAGCGCTTTCCCTTCGTGGCCCATGGCCGCACCACGCTCGACCAGCCGTATGCCTGGTTCGATTACGATCACGATGCCGGCATCCGCATGGCGTGCGCGACCTTGCTGGCGCATGGCCACCGCCGGGTGGCGCTGATCAGCGCGCCGCTGGAACTCAATTTCGCCGCCCAGCGCAAGCGCGGTTTCCTGGCTTGCATGCAGGAGGCGGGCATGCAGGTCGATCCGCGCTATTTGCGCGACAATTGCCTGGACCGGCGCGCCGGCTATCAGGCCATGCAGGAGCTGCTGGCCTGTGCGCCGCGCCCGAGCGCCGTCATTGTCGACAATCACCTGTCCGGCGTGGGGGCGGTGCGCGCGCTGCTCGACGCCGGCGTGGCCATCGGCAAGGAGATTTCGGTGATCGTCTGGGGCTGCATGGACGACAGCCTGGTGTCGAACGTGACCACGATCGACCAGCCGTATTCGCGCCAGGCCGGTGCCAAGATGATCGAGATGCTGTCGGCCCTGGTGGGCGGTCGCGCGCCCGAGGAGTTGCAGGTGCTGTGGACGCCGGTGCTGGTGCCTGGCGCCACGGTCGGTCCCTGTCCCGCCTGATATCAAAAGAATTCGGCGTCGGCGTTGGTGGCGTTGGCCTGCAGCTGGCCGGCGCTGACCAGTTCATCGTAGTGGCAGGCCTGGTTGCGCCCGTTGCTCTTGGCATAGTACAGGGCCTGGTCGGCGTGGCCGAGGATGATCACGGGCGGGTCGAAGGCGCCGATGCCGACGAAGCCGACGCTGACGGTGACGGTGCCGACCTGGGGAAAGACGTGCGACTCGACGCCGGCGCGGAAGCGGTTGATGATCTTGCGGGCGTTGTCCAGCGTGGTCGAGCGCAGCAGCACGACGAATTCCTCGCCGCCGAAGCGGAATACCCGGTCGTGGGCGCGGAACGACGCTTGCAGCAGGTTGGCGATCAGGATCAGCACTTCGTCGCCGTACAGGTGGCCGAACTTGTCGTTGACGGCCTTGAAATGGTCGACGTCGACCACCGCCAGCCATTGTTTTTCTTCATTGAGGGGCTGGCGCCGTTCGGGCTGGCCGGGCAGATGCGGGTCCGGCTCGGCGCTGGCTTGCAGCATCTTGGCCAGCTGGTCGTCGAAGGTCTTGCGGTTGAGCAGGCCGGTGAGGGAGTCGCGTTCGCTGTAGTCGAGCAGGTTCTGGAAATTGCGGTACACGCTGACGATGCCGCCGATGACGTGGATGGTGTCGGTGCTG
>CAMLHI010000037.1 GCA_946479705.1 uncultured Oxalobacteraceae bacterium | reverse complement strand
TGGCGACACCCAACTGCTCGCTCTTGAACCATTGCGACACCGACCTGCTTCCGCCCGGCTGGACCGTGCTGTACCCCATGCCGATCACGAACAAGGCGCCGCAGAGCACCAGGAACGACGGCGCCGCTGCCGCGCCCACGAGACCCGTGGCCATGATGAGAATGCCCGCCCCGATGATGTGGCGCTCCGGCTTCCGGTCCAGCAGGTCGCCGACGAAGAGCAAGGTCAGAAGCGGCGCGACGCTCGATGCTGCGATCAGCAGGCCGACTTCGGTGGTCGACAGGTGCAGATCCTTTTGGAGAAACCCCGCCAGCACCGCGATCCCCTGGGTGACAAAGGCCGCTGCCGCCTGCAGCAGCGTGGCGGCGGCGAGAACCAGCCAGCGGTATGGCGACAAGCGTGAATCGGTCGTGGGAACGAGCATGAACAATCCGGACAAGCAGGCAGTGTTGGCAAAGCGTACGCAGGCCCTGGAGCTGCCTCCTGGGTTATCGCGCGGATGAAGTGGTCCCGTTGCGGCAGGCCGGCTAGCCTGATGCGAAGGGGCGCCGTCCATATCGCCGGCCCCACTCTAAGCACGCGATAGTTCAAAGTCAAGATGAAACGTTAAGCTTGGTTCTTTGTTAAAGTGTGTGACTGGGCCGCGCGCCCGCATCGCGCCCTCAACCGCGCAGGCTGATCGATCCGGCCAGCCATCCCAGACAAGGAGACGTATGCACACCATCACCGTTCGCCAGGCCGTCCTGGCCGATCTCGACGCACTGGCGCCACTGTTCGACCGTTACCGCCAGTTCTATGGCGGAGCCAGCGATGTGAACGCGGCGCGCCGCTTTCTGCTGGCGCGGTTCGACCATGGCGAATCGATCCTGATGCTGGCCCATGCGAACGGCGAGCCGGTCGGCTTCACCCAGCTGTACCCGAGCTTTTCATCGCTGTCGATGACGCGCATCTACGTGCTCAACGACCTGTTCGTCGCCGAAACCGCGCGCCGCCAGGGCGTCGGCAAGGCCCTGCTCGACGCTTCCGCGACGCTGGCGCGCACCTTGGGTGCGGCAACGTTGACACTCAGCACGGCGGTCGACAACGTCAAGGCGCAAGCGCTGTACGAAGGAAACGGCTGGCAGCGCGATACGGCGTTCTACAACTACGACTTGCGCCTGGCGCGATAAACGCGAGGCAACGCCGGGCTTAGCCAGTTCGTACGAGGCGCTGAACTGGATTGACACCTCAATCGAACGGCAGGATCATGGTGGCATGACTGACATGTCGCGGCCCGAAATCGATGCAAAGCTGGACGCTTCGGAGTCCAGGGTCGAGGCTCGGCTGGCCGATTTCGATGCCACGCTGAAGACCGGTTTGTCGGAGACCCGGCGCGACATGGATACCCGATTTACCGAGATGCGGCGTCGCATGGATATTGGTTTTGTCGAGATGCAGCATCGCATGGAGACTGGCTTTGTCGAGATGCAGCGTCGCATGGAAACCGGCTTTATCGAGATGCAGCGTCGCATGGAGACCGGCTCTATCGAGATGCAGAGTCGCATGGACACGGGGTTTGCCGAGCTGCGCACGGAAATGCATAAGAATACGGCGGCCATCATCAAGTGGGTGGCCGGCACCGCCATTGCGCTGGCCGCGGCCGGCATCACCGTCGTGACCTTTGTTCTGAACAATGCGGTGCCAAAAGTACCGACACCCACGCCAGCCCCGATTGTCATCGTCGTTCCGTCCTCCGCCGTGACGCCCGCTCCAGCCCCGGCCAGATAAGCGCGCGCGGCTTGCCTTGTTGAGTACAGTTCCACGACCGTAGCGCCTGCTTCAGCTCCTTGGTCCCGCTACTGCTCGTGCGCCGCATTTGCTGTCGTGGCGCTGGTCGAGCCGCATCTTCGGCGCCGTACTCACTCTCACCGGATGGATTCCGATGGCAAAAACGGCGCGTCCCATCGAACTCGATGTCAATTCGGGAAGCGCTGATCAATTCGCCGAGACCGTTCAGCCGGCGGCACGTTTTTACGCCTTCTTTATAGCGCGGAGGCAAGTCTTTACGCCATTTTTACGAGGGTCCCGATACGCTGGTCGACATGGCCGAACCCTCTATCGACTGCACGCGGAGGCGCCCACTTTACGACTGCAGTGTTCGCTGTAGGTCGACCGGAACCAAGCAATGGATACCATCGAAATCGGCGCGCTCGTCGCTGTGATTGTCATCGCCCTCTTCTTCCTGACCAGCAATGTCGTGGTCTATATTCCAAACGAGAAGATCGGCATCGTGGAGAAAAAATGGTCGCTGCACGGGTCCGTGCAGCATGGCTTCATCGCCCTGCGCGGCGAAGCCGGATTTCAGCCGGATGTGCTGCGCGGCGGTTTCCACGTCTTCTTTCCCTACCAGTACCGGGTACACCGTCACGATCTGGTGACGGTCCAGCAGGGTTCGCTGGCCTATGTGTTCGCACGCGACGGCCTGGCCCTGGCCACGACCCAAAACCTGGCCTGTAACAAGGTCGCCATGGACTTCACCGACGTGCGCGCCTTTCTTGTCGACGGCGGCCAGAAAGGCCTGCAACGCAAGATCCTGCGCGAAGGCACCTACGCCATCAACCTGACCCAGTTCGTTGTACTGACCGCCGACGCGGTGTACGCGCTGCGCCTGCCCGGCGACGCCAACATCGGCGGCGCTGGCGAGCCCGTCGGCAATCTGGCCGAGACGCTGGACGACGTGCGCAGCCGGGGCGGCTTCGCGCCACTGGTCATCCGCGCCGACAAGCTCGCCGTGATCACCACCCACGAAGGTCAATCGCTGCCCGAAGGCACCATCGTTGCCCCCGTGGTCGGCGCCGATCCGGCCGACCTGAGCAGCTACCATCATGACTACCAGAACCCGGAAGTGTTCATCGACGCCGGTGGCTACAAGGGCCGCCAGCTGCAGGTGCTGGTCGAAGGAACCTATTACCTCAATGCCCGCTTCGCGTCCTACGAGATCGTCGACAAGACCGTGGTCGCGGTCGGCTTTGTCGGCGTGGTCGTCTCTTACACCGGCAAGACCGGCAACGACCTGACGGGCGACGCCTACCGCCATGGCGAACTGGTCAGTAGCGACGAGAAGGGCGTCCAGGCCACGCCCCTGATGCCGGGCAAGTACGCGCTCAATCCTTACGCCAAGCGCGTGATCGACGTGCCGACCACCAATTTCATCCTGAAGTGGCAGTCGGGCGCGGTCGGCTCGCACGAGCTGGACAAGCACCTGAGCGAAGTGTCCCTCATCACCAAGGACGCGTTCGAGCCGGACTTGCCGCTGTCGGTGGTGGTCAACATCGACTACAAGATGGCACCGCTGGTGATCCAGCGCTTCGGGGACATCCGCAAGCTGGTCGAGCAGACGCTCGACCCGATGGTGGCCGCCTACTTCAAGAACATCGGCCAGGGCAAGACGCTGATCGAGCTGCTGCAGGAACGCTCGGATATCCAGGAACGCGCCAAGGCCGAGATGCGCCGCAACTTCGAAAGCTACAACCTGACCCTGAACGAAGTGCTGATCGGCACCCCGCGCGCCAAGCCGGGCGACACGCAGATTGAAGTGATCCTGCGCCAGTTGCGCGAGCGCCAGGTCTCGCGCGAGCAGCTGGAAACCTACAAGACCAAGGAAGTGGCGGCGGTGCAAGAGCGCGTCCTGCGCGAGGCCGAAGCCCGGGCCAGCCAGCAGACCTCCATCACCGAGTCGGAACTGACGGTCAAAATTGCGGAGAATCACGGTAGCGCGGGCGTGCAAAAGGCCATCAAGGCCGCGGAAGAAGCCCGCCAGGGCGCCTCGGGCGCGGCCGACGCCAAACGCTCGCTGGCCGAGGCGGAGGCATACCAGATCCAGAAAGTGGGACAGGCGCAGGCTGCGGCCACCGAGCTTAACGTCGCAGCCTACGGCGGGCCCGAGCTGCAGTTCCAGCAAACCGTCTTGCTGCGCTTCGCCGAGGCAATCGAACGCGGACGCATTCCGATGGTGCCGTCGATCCAGGCTGGTGGCCAGGGCGGCTCCGCGGTCGACGCCTTCATGGCGCTGGCAGCCAAGGAGTTGCTGGTCAAGGTTCAAGGTCCGCAGACTTGAACGGATATGTGTTCAAGCCGCTGCTGTTCGAATCGACGGTGGCGGGGCGCGTCATCACCGTGCCGGAAGGGTTCCCGACCGACCTGGCAAGCACGCCGCGCCTGCCGATTATGTACGAAGCTTTTGGGAATATCGGCGCGCGCGGCAGTGGTGCATGACTACCTCTACACCAGCGGCAGGGAGTCGCGCGCCGTGGCCGATGCGGTGCTGCGAGAAGCCATGGAGGCAACAGGCGTATCGTGGTGGCGCAGGTGGGGAATGTGGGCAGGAGTTCGAATCGGTGGCGGCTCGCACTATACAAAAAGCCAAGTGGAAAGCGCCACCACCACCCAAAAATAGTTGCACTGACCTTATTATCGGCGTAGTTGAACGAGAGTGTACGCCGCAGCAATTTCGCGTATTACTAATATCCCTTTTAGTTTAAGTGCGCCATCACGATCAGTAAAATCGTGTAGAAAAAGCCCGTAATTTTCTCCGCCATGCACACGGCCGCTTCTTATCAGCTCTGCAAAACGGGACGATAGCCCATCATCACTCAACACTTCAATTGCTAATGGCGATAGGACTGTTACGACACGCTTCAAAATATCGAACCGCCCTTCACTGGTTTCATATTTGGCGATAATTTCATCGGAAAACGGTTTAGCTTCAACACCGGGTTTCTCGACCAAGTCGAAATATTCCTTGCCGAACTCATCGCCGTTTATCCGAGCATCTTCAACAACGGAAATCAAAATTTCGATCCATCCATACTGCAGAACCAAACGATCATTGGAAACATGGAAGGAAGCGTTGAACGATTGATTTGTTATTGTGACTACTGTTCCTTGAAGTACGGCAGGTGCAAATTCCACGCCTTGCGGAAATTCTGCTTCATGAATTAGTCCGTTTCTATAAAATTCATACAGCACATCTTCCATGCTATGGAATTTTTTTTGAAATTCGACCTCAATGCCAGAACGTCCCGCGTCAGCCGCCGCCCTTTCTCCGCTCAAAACTTGCAAAATTCTTCCACCCAGAAAAAGCTTAAATGCTTCCGCCGGCCCCATAAGGGTCTTCGGCGAATGGATGGATTTAGTTGATTCTTTTGGAAAGTATTTTCTGGACGATGCTGCGATCGCCAGCATTAGAACGGTTAGGGCGCCGAGGTGGCGGCCATGCGCTGCTAAGAACCGCGCGTCTTCGACCTGCTGACGAATGCTCATGCCTACCCTACCGTTCAGGCGAAAAAAAACCGCTATCAGCGGTTTAGTGGATCCAGCACTGATATTAGACGATCATCTAATATACAGTGCTGGCCATCTGTACAGCTTTCGCTGTAAGTCTTTGATTCTATTGGTCGGGGCGAGAAGATTCGAACTTCCGACCCCTTGCACCCCATGCAAGTACGCTACCAGGCTGCGCTACGCCCCGACGAGTTGCGGATTATAGCAGACGCCCCTGCGATTTTAACAGGGGATTTTTCGCACCCCGCCGCTGGTCGAAACTTGCACCACCAGCAACTTACTCACCCCCTGTCCAGCCTGACACGTTTCCGCTCGTACAGAACCTCATCGTTCCGCGCATTCATGTACCATTTACCACACAATTGCAAACTAATAACTATTTCGCATCGAAGGGAGCCCCGGATGGAAGCTCAAAACCATGAAACCCACCGTTTTCTCTCCACCGGGGTGGCGGGACTGGACACCATACTCGGCGGCGGCCTGACCAGCGACCGCCTGTTCCTCATCGAAGGCGAACCGGGCACCGGCAAGACCACGCTGGCCCTGCAGTTCCTGTTCGAGGGCGTACGCCGCGGCGAATCGGTCATCTACATCACCCTGGCGGAGACCCGCGTCGAACTGCAGGCGGTGGCGCAGTCGCACGGCTGGTCGATGGACGGCATCCACGTCGAAGACATCATCCCCAACGAGAACATCCTCCACCCCGACCACCAGTTCACCATCTTCCACCCGTCCGAAATCGAGATGGGCACCACCACCCAGCGCATCCTGGCCACGATCGAAAAGTACAAGCCCTCACGCGTCGTGCTCGATTCCCTGTCGGAGCTGCAGCTGCTGGCCGAAAGTCCGCTGCGCTACCGCCGCCAGGTGCTCGCGCTCAAGCAGTACCTGTCCGGCAAAGGCTGCACCACCCTGTTCCTGGACGACCGCACCGCCCTCTCGGGCGACCTGCAGGTGCGCAGCGTGGCCCATGGCGTCATCACGCTCGAACTGATCAACCAGGACTACGGCTCCGAGCGGCGCCGCGTGCGCATCGTCAAATACCGCGGCATCGCCTTTCGCGGCGGCTCGCACGACTACAAGATCGTCACCGGCGGCCTGGTGGTGTACCCGCGCCTGGTGGCGGCCTACACGCGCGTGCGCAGCGAACGGCGCCAGCTCTCGAGCGGCATCCCCACGCTCGACCTGCTCACCGGCGGCGGCCTCGATGAAGGCACCAGCACCCTGATTTCCGGCCCACCCGGTACCGGCAAGTCGACCCTGTGTGCCCAATACGTCCACGCCGCGATCGCGCGCGGCCAGAAAGCGGCCATGTTCCTGTTCGAGGAAGCCGTCAACAATATGCTGCTGCGCTGCGCCGGCCTGGGCCTGGACCTGGAGCCGGCCCTGGCCAGCGGCCAGCTGTCGGTGCAGCAGGTCGACCCGGCCGAGATGGCGCCCGGCGAATTCATGCAGGCCGTCACCGACGCCGAGGCCGCGGGCGCGCGCGTGATCGTCATCGATAGCCTGAACGGCTACCTCAAGGCGATGCCCGACGAACGCTTCCTGGCCACCCACATGCACGAGCTGCTGACTTACCTCGGCCAGCGCGGCGTGGTCACCATGCTGGTGGGCGTGCAGCCGGGCGTGATCGGCGGCTCGATGTCGAGCTCCGTCGACGCCAGCTACATCGCCGACAGCGTCATCATGCTGCGCTACTTCGAGGCGCGCGGCAAGGTGCACCAGGCCATCTCGGTCTTCAAGAAGCGCGTCGGCAAGCACGAGCGAACCATCCGCCTGTTCGGCATGAGCGACAAGGGCATCCACGTAGGCGATGTGCTGACCGACTTCCACGGTATCCTGACCGGAGTGCCGACCTTCGACGACAGTAACAAGGGCCTGCCCTTCGACGAAAAAGGCGACGACCGCTAAGCCATGGAGAAGCGCATCCTGATTTTCGCGCCGACCGGGCAGGACGCGGTACTGGCGTCCAAAATGCTCGACATCGCCGAGGTCCGCAACCTGGTGACGGTCAGCGCCGCGCATCTGGCCGAGGAACTGCTCAAGGGCGTGGGCGCCGTGCTGACGGTGGAAGAAGCCCTGTCGAACGGCGGCCTGAAGACGCTGGGCGAATTCGTCCAGGCCCAGCCCAACTGGTCCGACCTGCCGATCGTGCTGCTGACCCACCGCGGCCCCGATTCGCTCAGCGTGCGCCAGGCCATCGCCACCCTCGGCAACGTGACCCTGCTGGAACGCCCGGTGCGCACGCTCACGCTTATCACCTCGCTGCAGTCGGTGCTGCGCGCGCGCGCCAAGCAATACCAGGTGCGCGAGACCGACCGCCGCAAGGACGAATTCCTGGCCAGCCTTGGCCACGAACTGCGCAATCCGCTGGCGCCGATCCGCACCTCGATGGGCGTGCTGACCCACCTGTTCCCATCCGAACCGGCGGTCAGGAAGGTCAGCGAAGTGGTGGAGCGCCAGGTCACCCACCTGACCCGCCTGGTCGACGACCTGCTCGATGTGGCCCGCATCAACAGCGGCAAGATCGCCCTGCAGCGCGACTACACCACCTTCGACGCGGTCATCAACCACGTCACCGAACTGTGCGCGGCGGCGGCGCTGGCCAAGAACATCCGCATCACGCTCGACCTGCCCGAACACGACGTGGTGCTGTTTGCCGACTATGCGCGGGTGGTCCAGATCGTCGCCAACATTCTCTCGAACGCGGTCAAGTTCACCCCCGTCGACGGCAGCATCGCCGTGCGCGCCCACGTCGAGCAGGACTGCCTGAAGATTCACATCAAGGACAGCGGCATCGGCCTGGAGCCGTCCGCGCTGCAGCGCATTTTCTCGATGTTCGAGCAAAGCCGTCCGCCCTCGGGCCAGATCGCCAGCGGCCTGGGGATCGGCCTGTCGCTGTCGCGCCAGTTCGCCGAAATGCATGGCGGCAGCGTGCGCGCGCGCAGCGAGGGATTGGGCAAGGGCAGCGAATTCATCGTCGCGCTGCCGGTCATCAGCCATGGCACGCCTGCCGCCCACGACATGCCTGCTGTAGCCCCGCCGGCCGACGAGGAGCGCCCCAAGGTACTGGTGGTGGACGACAACCGCGACGCAGCCGATTCTCTCCAGGCCCTGTTCGACATGGAGCACTGCAGGGTGGCCACCGCCTACGACGGCTTCGAGGCGGTCAACGCGGTCGAGCAGTCGATGCCGGACATGATCGTGATGGACCTCGGCATGCCGGGCATGGACGGCTACGAGGCCGCGCGCCGTATTCGCGCCATGCCGCAAGCGAACGAGGTGCTGATGATCGCCCTCACCGGCTGGGGCCAGCACGATGCCCGCCAGCGCACCGAGGAAGCGGGCTTCGACCATCACCTGATCAAGCCGGTCGACTTCGACGAAATCAAGCGCCTGGCCAGCGGCCGGGTGTTCAAGCCACCCAGCCACTAAGCCATCAGGCCGTGAAGGTCTGGGTCTCCAGCACTTCCACCAGCCGTGCCATATCGACCGGCTTGACCAGATGGGCGTCGAAGCCGGCATCGAGCGCGCGTTCGCGGTCGCTCTCCTGGCCGTAGCCGGTCAGCGCCACCAGCCGCACCGAGGCGGTGACCGGGTCGGCACGCAGGCGCCGCGCCACCTCGTAGCCGTCGATGCCGGGCAAGCCGATATCGACCAGAGCGATGGCCGGCCGGCATTCGGCCGCCAGACGCAATGCCTCGTAGCCATCCGCAGCGCAGGTCACGCTGTACTGCTGGGCTTCAAGCATCATGGCCATCATCTCGCGCCCATCCTCGTTGTCCTCGATGAGCAGCACATGCTGGCGCGACGAGGGCGCCGCTGCGGGCGGCGCCTCGGCCTGCGCGGATGCCTCCACCCGCGGCAGGCGCAGTGCGAAGCTGGAGCCGCGCCCCACGCCTTCGCTTCGTACGCTGACGCCGCCGCCATGCATGTCGGCCAGGCGCCGCACCAGCGCCAGTCCGACACCCAGCCCGCCCTGCGCCCGGTCGAGCGTGCGCGCGCCTTGCACGAACAGGTCGAACACGTAGGGCACCAGTTCGGGCGCGATGCCGATGCCCGAGTCGCTTACCTCCATCACCACCTCGCTGCCGTCATTGATCACCCGCAGCGTGATGGTGCCGCCGGGCGGCGTGTATTTGAGGGCATTGTCGGCCAGGTTGCCGACGATCTGCTCCATGCGTGTCGGGTCGGCGTCGACCCAGGCTTCCTCGACCTCGATGCGCAATGCATGGCGCGAGGCGCGCTCGTGCTCGCCCAGCGCCTTGAAATGACGGGCCGCCAGCAGATCGAGCCGCAGCGCGCGCCGCTCCAGCAGGATCTTGCCCGAGTGGACTCGGCCCATGTCGAGCAGGTCGTCGACGATGCGGGTCAGGTGGCGGCTCTGGCGGGCTACGATCTGACGCGCCCGCTCCAGCGCTTCCGGCGCCATGCCCTCCTGCCCCATGACGCTGGTGGCGTTGACGATCGCCGCCAGCGGATTGCGCAGCTCATGCCCGAGCATGGCCAAAAACTCGTCCTTGGCGCGGTTCTGCTGCTCGGCCATGGTGCGCGCCGCGTGTTCGCGCTCGAACAGGATCTCGCGCTCTTCCTCGGCCAGCTGGCGCGAACGCTTTTCCGAACCGACCACTGCGGCCGCTGCGGCAATCGCGGCCTGCACCTCGTCCACTTCGCGCACGCCCGACACTTCCGACGGACCCACGGTCTCGCCGTGTTCGAGCGCAAGGGCCGAGTGGGCAGCCTGGCCGATCGACTGCGACAGCCTGCGCGCGAAGAACACCGCGGCCAGCGCGGCGCAGCCGACGGCCGCCATCAGGCCGAGGATCGACACCATCAGTGCATGGCGCGCGGCCGATTCGATCTCGGCCTCCGGCACGCCCACCGCGACCGTCCAGCCGGACAGCGCCGAGCGCTCCAGCACCGTGTACAGCTTTTGATTGTCGTCGCCGGCGTTGCGGATCACGCCCACGGTGCGGCTGCGGATCGCCTCGCGCAGGTCGTGGCGCGCTTCCGGATCGACCACGGTAGGAACGCGCGCGATCGTCATGCCGTTGCGGTCGAATACCCCGGCCAGCCAGCCGGGCGGCAGGTTGACCTGCTTGAGCACCTTGTCGAAGTATTCGACCCGGTAGGCCTGGGCCACCACGTAGCGCTTGCCGGAGGGCGTGACCACCGGCACGTCCACCGCCACCATCAGGACCTGGTTGACCGCCCCGCGAATCAGGTTGGAAATCTGCGGCGTGCCCGCTTCGAGCACCTGCCTGACCCGCATCGACGATGGCGTCGGCGGCGGCAGCGGCGTGCCGAAGGGGACGCCCGTATTGATGACCTGCTGGCCGTCCTGCTCGAGCAGGGCGGTGTAAGTGGCGCCACTCTTGTCGGAATAGCGGGCCTGCTCGTAAAAGCCCTGCAGGTCGCCATTGGCCAGGTTGGGCGAGGTGGCCAGCATGCGCATCGCGCTTTGGGTATTGGTCAGTTCGCGGTCGATGCTCACCAGCGAGATGCGCGCGGTTTCGCGCACGCCTTTAAGCGCCGCCTCGCGTTCCGATTTGAGCAGGGTATTGAGCGACAGCGTGGAGAACAGGATTACCGGAATCAGCACCGCCGCCACCATCAACGCGAGGTAGGCGCGGATTTTCATGCGGTGGCGGACAGCTGGCGTTTCATGACAGGGCGGCCTCGATAGGAAGCCGGTTGGGATGGCAGCGGCCATGATAAGCCATTTCGCGAAGCACTGTAGCGCGTCCCGGGGCGCGCCACCGCCCTACTTCCAGTCGCCGCGCAGCGCCAGCACCTGCTGGTAAAGATAGTCTGGCGTTGCCTGTTGCGGCGGTACCGGCGTACCCACCGCCAGCGACAGGCGCGAACGCGGGCCGCGCGCGAACGAACGCTCGAACAGCCCGCCGGGGTCGCGCGTGAGCAGGCTGCCCCACAGGCCGCGCAGCGCCATCGGAATGACCGGCACCTTGCTGCGCTCGACGATCTTGGCCACGCCGCCGCGGAACTCGTTCATCTCGCCAGTGGTCGTCAGCTTCCCCTCGGGGAAAATGCAGACCAGGTCGCCCTCGTGCAAAGCCTGGGCGATGTCCACATAGGCCCTCTCCATCAGCCACGGGTCTTCCTTGGCCGGGGCGATCGGAATGGCGCGCGCGGTGCGGAATATCCAGCCCAGGAATGGAGTCTTGAAGATGCGGTGGTCCATCACGAAGCGGATCGGACGCGGGCTGGCCGCGCCGATCACGATGGCGTCGACGTAGCTGACGTGGTTGCACACGAGGACCGCGGCGCCGGTCACGGGAATCCGGTCGACGTCGACCGTCTTGACGCGGTGGATGGTGTGGATCAGCATCCACGCCAGGAAACGCATCAGGAATTCCGGCACCAGCGAGAAGATGTACAGCGCCACCAGCGCGTTGAGCACCGCCGTGGCCAGGAACATCTGGGGGATCGAGAAGCCCAGCTTGATCATGGCGATGGCCGCGCCGGCCGCCACGATCATGAACAGCGCGTTCAGGATATTCATGCCGCCAATGGTACGCGACAGGTGGCTCGGCTCGCAGCGCGTCTGGATCAGCGCGAACAGAGGCACGATGAACAGGCCGCCGAACACCCCGATCATGGCGATGTCGAACAGGATGCGCAGCACCCCGGCCTGGGCCATCAGGCCGCGCATGTCGACCATGGCGGCATTGGTGTAGCCCAGGCTGGCGAAATACAGGTCGATGCCGAACAGCGACAGGCCGATCGAGCCGAACGGCACCAGCCCGATTTCGACCTTGTGGCCGGACAGCTTCTCGCACAGCAGCGAGCCGGCTCCCACGCCGATCGAGAACACCGTCAGCAGCAGCACGAACACGCTGTAGTCGCCGTGCAGGTACTCCTTGGCGTACAGCGGGAATTGCGACAGCACCAGCGCGCCGTAGAACCAGAACCAGGAATTGCCCAGCATGGACAGGAACACCGTGCGGTTGCGCGCCGAGAAAGCGATATTGCGCACCGATTCGGCCAGGAAGTTGGGATTGATGCGCAGCTCGGGGGCCGGGGCCGGCGAGAGCGGAATGCGCAGCGCCGTGATCAAGCCGGCGACGGCGAACAGCAGCGTGCCGCCAGCCACCAGCGCCACGCCGTACGGCTGCACCTGCACCAGCGCCGCGCCCAGGATCTGCCCGAGCAGGATGCCCACGAAGGTGCCCATTTCGATCATGCCGTTACCGCCCACCAGCTCCTCGCTTTTCAACTGCTGCGGCAGGTAGGCGTACTTGACGGGACCGAACAGGGTCGAGTGCACGCCCATGCCGACCACCGCGGCGATCAGCAGCCACAGGGTATGGCTCATCCAGCCGATGCCGGCCATGAGCATGATGCCGATCTCTAGCAGCTTGACCAGGCGCGCCAGCCG
This sequence comes from uncultured Oxalobacteraceae bacterium, assembly GCA_946479705.1. The sequence goes on along the minus strand of CAMLHI010000037.1, from coordinate 233 downwards.
GCCCTTTTCGACCTTCTCGGCGATCTGGCCGGCGGTGGCCGAAAACAGCACGTACGGGAGAATGAACAGGCCGGGGATCAGGCTGTTGAGCAGGGCCGGGCTGATGCTCGTCCAGTGCGCGGCGTCGTAGGTCAGGATGACCAGCAGCGCCGTTTTGAAGACGTTGTCGTTGAAGGCGCCCAGGAACTGGGTCCAGAAGAACGGGCCGAAACGGCGCGTCGCGAGCAGGGCGA
>CAMLHI010000036.1 GCA_946479705.1 uncultured Oxalobacteraceae bacterium | reverse complement strand
TCGAACTGCGCGCCCAGAGCGTGAAGATCAACCAGAGCCGCTTCGACAATGGCGACATTGGCGAGTTCGACCTGGCGCGCGCCCGCACCGAGCTGGCCACGGCCAAGGCCGAAGCCATCGGCGCCGAGCGCCAGCGCGCGCGCAGCGAGCACGCGCTCGCGGTCCTGCTGGGAAAACCGGCGGCCGCCTACAGCGCCCAGGCCAAGCCGCTCGACGGCAGCGTGCTGCCGTCCATTCCCGCGGGGCTGCCATCGCGCCTGCTCGAACGCCGGCCCGACATCGCCGCCGCCCAGCGCGCCATGATCGCCGCCAACGCCCGCATCGGCGTGGCCAAGTCGGCCATGTTCCCGGCGCTCACGCTGACTGGCGGCCTCGGCACCGAGACCGGCAGCGCCGGCAACCTGTTCAGCTGGAGTGCGCGTTCGTGGGTGCTGGGCGCCTTGCTGTCGATGCCCATCATCGACGGCGGGCGCAACCGCGCCAACGTGCAGCGCAGCGAAGCCCAGCTGGAAGAATCGGTGGCGTCCTACCGCCAGAACGTCCTGACCGCCTTCGCCGAGGTGGAAGACAACCTCGCCGGCCTGCGTGTGCTGGCGGGGCAGAGGAGCGAAATCGAAGCGGCGGTGGTGGCGGCGCGGCGCTCGGCCGAGCTGGCGCAAAAGCTGTACGACGCCGGCCGCTCGAGCTACCTTGACCTGCTCGACGCCCAGCGCAACCTGGCGGCAATCGAACGCAGCGCGGTACAGCTGCGCGGCGACCAGGCGGTGACGACGGTGGCGCTGATACGTTCGCTGGGCGGTGGCTGGGACAACCAGGCTACGCTGTAACATGGAGGCCGTCCAGCCCGCCTGGGCTGGCGGCCACAACTTTCCGTATCCCAAAAAAACCGAACAAAATTCGCCGCAACGCACCTCCGGGGTCAGTGCCCCCATTGTTACATCAGTCCGCTTGCTGGGTTTTCTCATCTCGGATTGTTCAGACGGTCGCAGGCGGGCTGATGCATCAATGGGAGCACTGACCCCGGTGGGGCGAATTTAATTTGGTCGGTGACGCGCTCGCGGTTTGCCTGTCCTTGAAGCCTTTCTCGCCCTTTCCGGGCAATCGCTGCTGGTATGCAATTTATTCGCGCCGGAATGGTTAGCTATTCCTTGGCGAACTACCATTCGTGAAAATTGTCATACGTTAACGGGGCGCCTAAGGCCCGTTTGCCCTTTCCGTACGCCCGCGCAGCAGTTATTGTATCGGCTGCCAATTCGATGCTTCGACCAGGCGTGGAGACCCGCCCGCAAGGACCGATTCAACTCGCAAGGAAATGTTCTATGTTTAATCCCACCGATCACTCCCATCGTCGCCATAACCCGCTCACCGGCGAGTGGGTGCTGGTGTCGCCGCACCGCGCCAAGCGCCCGTGGCAGGGCCAGCAGGAGGCCGTCGACAATACGCCGCGCCCCGCCCACGATCCTTCGTGTTACCTGTGCGCCGGCAATACGCGCATCAATGGCGTGCAAAATCCCGATTACAAGGGCACCTTTGTGTTCGAGAACGATTTCGCCGCCCTGATGCCGGATACCCCGGCCGCCGAGGCCAGCCCCGATCCGCTGTTCCAGAACATGAGCGCGCGCGGCACCAGCCGCGTGATCTGTTTTTCGCCCGATCACAGCAGGTCGCTCCCGCAATTGAGCCTGCCCGAGATCGAGGGCGTGATCGATACCTGGAAGAGCCAGAGCGCGGAAATGGGCCAGACTTACAAATGGGTCCAGGTGTTCGAGAACAAGGGCGCCGTCATGGGCTGCTCCAACCCGCATCCGCATGGCCAGATCTGGGCCACCGATTTCCTGCCCAACGAGGCGCGCAAGGAAGACCAGCGCCAGCGCGCCTACTTCGCCGAGCATGGCCGCGCGCTGCTGCTCGACTATGCCGAGCGCGAAGTGCAGTCCGGCGAACGCACCGTGGTGCTGACCGATCACTGGATCGCGGTGGTACCGTACTGGGCCACCTGGCCGTTCGAGACCCTGCTGCTGCCGCGCTTTGCCGTGCAGCGCATTACCGACCTGACGGACGTCCAGCGCGCCGACCTGGCTCTGGTCCTCAAGAAGCTCACCGCGCGTTACGACAACCTGTTCCAGACCTCGTTCCCGTATTCGATGGGCTGGCACGGCGCGCCTTTCGACGGCAGCGACGCCGTCCCGTGGCAGCTGCACGCGCACTTCTATCCGCCGCTGCTGCGTTCGGCCTCGGTGCGCAAGTTCATGGTCGGCTTCGAGATGCTGGCCGAGGCGCAGCGCGACCTGACGGCCGAGCAGGCCGCCGACAAGCTGCGCGCCCTGAGCGACGTGCATTATCTTCAACCGACCAATCAATAAAACATCATGAGCCTATCCCTAATAGAGAAGACCCGCGACGTGTTCCGCGCCACCTTCGGCGCGGCGCCATCCATGACGGTGCAGGCGCCCGGCCGGGTCAACCTGATCGGCGAACACACCGATTACAACGACGGCCTGGTGCTGCCCTGCGCGATCGACTACCGCACCGTGATCGCCGCCAGCGTGCGGTCCGACATGACAGTGCGCGTGGTCGCCCTCGATTACGGCAACGCGGTCGACGAATACCGCGTCGACCAGCCCATCCTCCCGCGCGCCGACATGCAGTGGGCGAACTATATCCGCGGCGTGGTCAAGGAACTGGTCGACCTGGGCCTGCCGATGGTGGGCATGGATTTCGCCGTCGCCGGTGATGTGCCGCAGGGCGCGGGCCTGTCGTCCTCGGCCTCGCTGGAAGTGGCGGTGTGCCGCCTGTTCGCCACCCAGCCCGGCTTCGAGAAGCTGTCGCTGACCGACATGGCGCTGATCGCCCAGCGCGCCGAGAACAACTTCGTCGGCTGCAAGTGCGGCAATATGGACCAGATCATCTCGGCCAACGGCGTCAAGGGCCACGCGCTGCTGATCGATTGCCGTTCGCTGGAAACCGAAGCGACCCCGATTCCGGCCGGCGCCTCGATCGTCATTGTCAATTCGCTGGTCAAGCGCGGCCTGGTCGAAAGCGCGTACAACACCCGCCGCGAGCAGTGCGAGGCGGCAGCCCGCCACTACGGTGTGCCGGCCCTGCGCGACATCGACGTGGCCACGCTCGAAGCCAACAAGGGCGGGCTGGACGAGACCGTGTTCAGGCGCGCGCGCCACGTGGTGACCGAGAACGAGCGCGTGCGCGCCGCCGTCAAGGCGCTGGCCGCCGGCGACCTGGTGCGGATGGGCGAGCTGATGGAAGCTTCGCATGTGTCGATGCGCGACGACTTCGAGATCACCGTGCCGAAGATCGATCAGATCGTCGACATCGTCAAGGGTGTGATCGGCCTTGAGGGCGGCGTGCGCATGACCGGCGGCGGTTTCGGCGGCTGCGTGGTGGCCCTGGTGCCGGACGCGAAGGTGGAAGCCGTCAAGGCGGCGCTGGAACAGCAGTACCGCAGCCCGGAAGACAAGGCCGCCACGGTCTATGTGTGCACCGCGGCCGAAGGCGCCGGCGTGATCGCCTGATCGTTGTCGCTGCCGCCCGCCGGCACCGATGGCTGTGCGTGAACTTAGCCGCGCACAGCCGCCGCGATCCTGGCGACGTCGATCTTGCGCATTTCCATCATCGCCGTGAATGCGCGCTCGGCCACTCCCGGGGCCGGGCTCATGATCGCCTCGCTGAGCACGCGTGGCGTGATCTGCCAGGACAGGCCCCACTTGTCGCGGCACCAGCCGCATGCGCTTTCCTCGCCGCCGTTGCCGACGATGGCGTTCCACAGGCGGTCGGTCTCGGCCTGGTCGTCGGTCGCGATCTGGAAGGAAAATGCGATATTGTGGTCGACCCCGGCTCCGCCGTTAAGTCCGATGCAGGGAATGCCGGCCACCGTGAACTCGACCGTCAACACATCGTCTTTCTTACCGGCGGGATAGTCGGTCGGCGCGCGAAAGACCCGGCCCACCGAGCTGTCGGGAAACGTCGCGGCGTAGAAGCGCGCGGCTTCTTCGGCGTCGCCTTGATACCAGATACACACTGTGTTCTTGCTGACCATGTCATTTCTCCCGTAGTTGACAAACCAGTAGCCATGCCGGAAGGGCAAGCGGACCATCAGGATAGCGCAGCGTGCCCTGCGGCGCCATCGGAACACGATGATTTGTCACGTCCGGTTGGGCGGGGCGTGCGGCTTGCCTGGCGCGCCCGGGAGCGCTCCCGGGTCACTAAGTGTTTGCTAAGTGTGTTTGGGTAGCATTCGAGCTCTAGCATTCATTCCTGCGCGCCGCGTGCCGGCCGCGGTCTTACCATGACCGACACCTTTGGCGCCCGCCTGGCGCGCCCTTCCGCCTTGCCCCCCGTCGTAGCGCGCCCAGGCCCGCTGCTGGCCGCCCTGCTAGCCACGCTGCCTGCCTTGGCCCTGGCGGCGGCGCCCCAGCGCGGCGCCGAGGCCGACCTGATCGGCAACTTCCGCCAGCTCTCGACCATGCGTCCGCGCGCCTGCGCCGGGCTGGAGGCGCCGCCAGCGGGAAGGGCGGCGGTATGCGCCTGGCATGGGCGTTTGCGTCTCGAGCGCTGGCAACTGGGCGGTGCGCCCGGTGATTGCGTGACGCCCCAGGCGGCAGGCTGGGCTGCGCTGCGGCGCAGCTATCCGGGCGTTGCGCTGGCGGCCAGCGCCTGGCGCCTGGACTGGCGTGCGCAGACCATCGGCGACGATGCCGGCGCGGAAAAGCGCCTGGCAGTGCTGCGGCGCCTGCCCGACGGTCGCTGGCAAGCCTCGCAGTGGACCTGGCATCCATCCGGGCGCCTGGCCACGCGCCGCTGGCAGGCCGCGCGCTGGCAACTGTTGCAGGCCCAGGCCGCGCGTCTGGGCGGCGCCCTTCCGGCCGCAAGCGATGGCGCACCCTTGTGGGCCGCCTGGGAGCGCCACGTTGGCGCGCAGCCCGCTGAAATCGGACCGGACGGAGGGCGCTGGCAGGCCGGCGCGCGCTGCTTCGGCGTGGACATGGTCGGGGTGGCGCATCCCGAGTTCCGCCTGCCCTACCTGCTGGAAGACAGCCGCCTGGAACAGCGTTCGGCCATGCAGCTGCAGCTGGCCCGCCGCTATCCGGCCGCCAGCTGGCTGCAAACCTTTCGGCCGATCGATCCGGCCCATCATGGCAGCGCCGTCTACATGGCCATGTGGAGCGAGGGCCACGTCGTGCGCGGCCAGCTGTGGATGCCGACCCGGCGCGGCGGCCCGGTGCTGCGCCTGCGCGTGAGCACGGGCGCGCCGGCGTCCGCCGCCACGCCCGAGGCGCTGGCGCCGGTGGCGCGCGCGCTTGAGAGCGAACTGGGCGCACTGGCGCGGCAATGGTGGGCGGCCCATGATTGACGAGCCGTCCACCCGCCAGTTCCTGCTGCTGTCGCCGCTGGCCATTATCGGCGCGGCCTTGCTGCTGTCCCAGTTGCTGGGCGTGCTGCTGCAACAGCGCGGCTGGCCCAAGCTGTACGGGGCCGTCCTGGCCGGCCTGCTGCTCGGCAGCAGTGGCCTGGGCGCGGTCGACGCGCCGCTGCTGTCGCAATTCCAGGAACTGTTCAACGCCGCCTCCGCGCTGGTACTGTTCGAGGTGGGGCGCAGGATGGACCTGGCCTGGCTGTGGCGCAGCCGGCGCCAGGGCGCGGCATTGCTCGGCGGCTGCCTGCTGCGCGGCGCGGCCAGCTTCGCCGTGGCGGCCGCGGCCGGGGTGGCGCCCGCGCAGGCCGCGCTGATCGGCGCCATCGCGATCGCCGTCAATCCGGTGGTGTTCGCCTCGATGACCGCGGACTCGAACGCCAGCGGAGTGGTCACCTACGCGGGCTCGAATGCGCTCGGCATCAGCAATCTGCTGGCTCTGCTGGCACTGTCGATGGCGCTGGCCTGGATTCGCGGCCACGGCAGCGCCAGCGAACTGACCGTGCTGGGCGAACTGGGACGCCAGGCCGGCACCCTGGCGCTGGGCACGGCGATCGCGCTGCTGTGCTACGGTCTGTATGCGCTGGCCACGCGGCTCGCGCGCGCGCCGGCGGCGGTGCGTCCCGGCATCCTGCTGGCCGCGCTGCTGATGGACCTGGGTCTGTGCTCGGTCAGTTCGGCCAGCGCGCTGCTGTCGCTGCTGCTGATGGGCCTACTGCTGCGCAATGCCGAAGACCGCGACAATGTGTTCCAGGCCCAGGTCAAGACCGGGCAGGATATCGGCTATGCGCTGCTGTTCATGATGTCCGCCGCGCTGGTGGACGTGCAGCAGATGTTGCATGGCTACGCCGTGCTCATCGCCGCGCTGCTGTTTGCCGTGCGCCTGCTGGCCATGCGCGCCGGGCTGGCGCTCGGCAGCGCCTGGAGCGGGCCGAAAAAGAATGCGCTGGCACTGTCGCTGTGCTCGCTCGTCGGGGTCGGTTCGCTGGTGGTGGATAATTCCCTGGCCAAGACCGCCGGACTGGACGGCATGGGCGCCCAGGTGATGGCCGCGCTGCTGGCCCTGAACGTGCTGCTCGGCCCCGGCCTGACCTGGCTGGGCCTGCGTCTGGCCGGGGAAACCTATGAAGGAGACGACCATGACTGACAGCGTCATCGACACGCCCGCCGCCGCGCATGCCGCGGCGCTCGCGGGCAAGGGGCCGGCTTACCTGCCGCGGTTTTCCCGTTCGGCCCTGGGCACCATGGGCATCGAACTGGAACTGATGGTGCTCGACCGGCTCAGCTTCGACCTGCTGCCGGCGGCGCCGGATATCCTGCGCCTGCTCGAGCAGCAGGACAAGGCCTGGGTGGCGACACCGGAAATCACCACCTCGATGCTGGAAGTGGCCACCTCGATTCTGGGCGGCTATGGCCAGGCGCTGGCCCAGATCGAGGAAATCCGCGCCAGCGTGCAGCGCGCCGCCTTCGCGGTGGGGGCTGCGGTGTCGGGCGGCGGCGCCCACCCGTTCCAGAAGTGGCATGAGCAGCGCATCTACCCGAAGGAGCGCTACCGCGAGTCGGCCCGCAAGTACGGCTACCTGGCCAAGATGTTTACCGTGTTCGGCATGCATGTGCACATCGGCCTGCCCGACGCGGACGAGGCGATCCGGGTGTGCGCCTGGCTGACCCAGCGCGCGCCGCTGTTCATCGCCCTGTCGGCCAATTCGCCCTGCTGGCAGGGCGAGGATTCCGGCTTTTGCAGCGCCCGCAGCAACGTGGTGGGGGCTTTTCCGATGAGTGGCATCATGCCGGCCCACATCCGCACCTGGGATGGGTTTCGCGCCCATTTCGACCAGCTGGCGCGCCACGGCATCGTCAACAGCATCAAGGATTTTTACTGGGACGTGCGGCCCAAGCCGGAATACGGCACCATCGAGCTGCGCGTGCTCGACACGCCGCTGCGCCCGGCCTACGCGGCGGCGCTGGCCAGCTATGCGCGCGAACTGTGCCTGGAAGCCTATGCCGCCAGGGGCCGCTGGCCGGGCGAGCAGTCGCCCGAGCTGTATGCCTGGAATCGCTTCAACGCCGCCAAGCAGGGCGTGGCGGCGACCTGGATCGATCCCGGCGACAACCGCGCCCGTCCGGTGCGCGAGGTGGTGCTGGACGACCTGGCGCGGCTGCGCCAGCGCTCGGCCGATCCGCAGTTCGGCCAGGCCTGCGCGACGATCGAGGAGCTCCTGCGCGATGGCGGGCAGGCCGGCTGGCTGAGTGCCCACATGGAGCGCGGCGCCGGCATGAACGACGTGGCGCGTCTGGCCGCCAGCGCCTTCGACGGGGGAGCGCTCTGATGCGGGTACTGCTGGTGGAAGACGACTACATGATCGGCAACGTGGTGCAGCAGGCGCTGCGCGACGCCAGCTACGGGGTCGATTGGGTGGTCGACGGCAGCGCCGCGCTCGCCTCGCTCGCCTCGCTCGACTACGACCTGGTGCTGCTCGACCTGGGCATCCCCAAGCGCGACGGCATGACCGTACTGCGCGCCATGCGCGCCGGCGCCAGCCGGGTGCCGGTGCTGGTGCTCACCGCGCGCGACGGCACCGAGGACCGGGTCGCCGGCCTGGACGCGGGCGCCGACGATTACCTGGTCAAGCCGTTCGAGTTGAGCGAACTGCTGGCGCGCATGCGCGCCGTCACGCGCCGCCAGGGCAGCAGCGCCGGACCGCTGCTGTCGAACGGCTGCCTGACGCTCGATCCGGCCACCCATGAGGTGACGGTCGACGGCACGCACACCCGCCTGACCGGCCGCGAATTCGCCCTGCTGCATGCGCTGCTGCTGCGGCCCGGCGCGATCCGCTCGCGCGCCGAGCTGGAGAGCCGCATCTACGGCTGGAACGAGGAAGTCGAAAGCAATGCGGTGGAATACCTGATTTACGCGCTGCGCAAGAAAATCGGCGCCACCGCGATCAAGAATGTGAGGGGAGTGGGATGGATGGTTGCGAAGCCGCAGTAGCCGGATCGCTGCAGTACCGCCTGGCGGTGGCGCTGTCGGTGCTGATTGTCGCCATTGCCCTGGGCGCCGGCCTGTTTACCTTCGTGGCGGCGCTGGACGACGCCCACGAGGCGCAAGACAAGCAGTTGCGCCAGGTGGCCTACCTGGTCGGACGCATGCAGACCGGGCCGGTGAGCCTGGCGGCCTGGCGGCGCCTGGCCGGCATCCGCCTGGAAGAGCGGCTGGTGCTGCGCTTCTTGCAGGACGGCCCCAGCCCGCCCGAGACCGGGCCGGCCAGCCGTCCGCATTTTTCCAATACCCTCAGCGATGGCTTGCAGACGGTGCGGATCGACGACGAACAGTGGCGCATCGCGGTCCTCAGCGACGGCCGCGGCGTGCGCATCGCGGTGGGGCAGCAGACCAGCGCGCGCGACGCCGCGGCGCGCGCCACGGCCTTGCGCTCGCTGCTGCCGTTCGCCGTGTTCGCGCCGCTGGTGCTGGTGCTGCTGGCCCTGCTGGTGCGGCAAATGTTCAAGCCTCTGCGCAAGCTGGCAGCTGAGCTGCGCGCGCGCGACGAGCACCATCTGGCCCCGCTCACCCATGCCGGCCTGCCCTCGGAGATCCAGCCGTTCGTGGCCGAGATCAACTGGCTGCTCACGCGCCTGGACAAGGCGCTGGCGCACCAGCGCCGCTTCGTGGCCGACGCCGCCCACGAACTGCGCTCGCCGCTGACGGCGATGACCCTGCAGGCCGAGCGCCTGGCCGCGGCCGATATGCCGCAGGAGGCGCGGCGCCGCCTGCTGGACCTGTCGAGCGGACTGGAGCGCACCCGCGCGCTGCTCGACCAGCTGCTGGCCCTGGCGCGTTCGCAGCAGGGCGCGCCAGCGCGGCCGGTCCGGGTCTCGCTGCAGGAAACCATTCGCGCCGTGATTGAAGACCTGTTCCCGCTGGCCGAGGCCAAGCAGATCGACCTGGGGGTGCTCAGTTCGCACGACGAGACGGTGTGGGGCGACGCGCTCGAACTTCAGCTGCTGGTCAAGAACCTGGTCGACAATGCGATTCGCTATACCCCGCCGGGCGGGCAGGTCGACATCGGCGTGGCGCGCCGCGCCGAGCGGGTCGAGCTGAGCGTGGACGACAGCGGTCCCGGCATCCCGCCCGAGGAGCATGAGCGGGTGTTCGACCCGTTTTACCGCGTGCTGGGCAATAGCGAACCCGGTTCCGGACTGGGGTTGGCCATCGCCGGGGCGGTCGCGGCCAGGAGCGGCGCCAGCATCGTCCTGCGCGCATCGACCGCGCGGCCGGGCGGGCTGGGTGTGACGGTGCGCTTCCGGCCCGCTTGAGTTTCTCAGGCCGGGCCGACCAGGCGCCTGACCAGCGCCGGCATGGACAAGCCCTGGACCAGGATCGAAAATACCACCACGCAATAGGTCAGGCTCACCAGCACGTCGCGCGCGGCGCCGGCCGGCAGCGACAGCGCCAGGGCCACCGAAATGCCGCCGCGCAGGCCGCCCCAGGTGAGGATTTGCCAGGCGCCGTGGGGCAGGCGGGCGCGTGCGCCCATCAGCTGGATCGGCAGGCCCACCGTCAGGTAGCGCGCCGCCAGGGTGACCAGGACGGCGGCGGCGCCGGCCAGCAACAGCGGGGCCGAGATCGCCACCACCACCAGCTCCAGGCCGATCAGCACGAACAGGATGGCGTTGAAGACCGAATCGAGCAGTTCCCAAAATTTGTCGACATGCTCGCGGGTCTGGTCCGACATCGCCTGGGCGCGTCCGTGATTGCCGACGATCAAGCCGCTGACCACCATTGCCAGTGGGCCGGACAAATGCAGATGGGAAGCCAGGGCATAGCCGCCGATCACCGCCGCCAGGGTGATCAGCACCTCTTCCTGGTAACTGTCGATACTCTTGAGCAGGCGGAAGGTGACATAGCCCAGCACGGCGCCAAATACGATGCCGCCGAGCGCGTCGCGCACCAGCAGATGGCCCGCATGGTGCAGGTCGAGCGCGCCGCCGCCGGCGGCCAGCCCGGCCAGCAGCACGAACAGCACCACGCCGACCCCGTCGTTGAACAGCGATTCGCCGGCGATGACGATTTCCAGGCTGGCCGGGGCGCGCGCCGAGGCCAGGATGCCCATCACGGCAATCGGGTCGGTGGGGGAAATGAGCGCGCCGAACACCAGGCAATACGGCAAACCCAGCGACAGGCCGGTCAGCGGCAGGACCGCCCACAGGCCTAGGCCCACCGCCAGGGTCGACAGCAGTGTGCCGAACAGGGCCAGCAGGCCGACTTGCCAGCGGTAGGCGCGCAGCTGGCTGATATCGACGTGCAGGGCGCCGGCAAACAGCAGGATCGACAGCATGCCCTGCATGAGCAGTTCGGAAAAATCGATTGAGCGCACCAGGTCGACCTCGCTCGCGCGCAGGGCGCTGAAGCCGGCCGCGTCCAGTCCCAGCATGGCGGCCGACAGGGCCAGCGCGATGCCCATCACGCCAATGGTGGGCGGCAAGCCGAGGAAGCGGTGATTCAGATAGGCCAGCAGGCCGGTGATGCTCAGGCAAATGGCGATGACGTCCAGCATGGAAGCCCGATAGGATGTGAAAAGAATTGGTCGGTAGGCAAGATTGTAGCCGGTCTGGGCGGGCGGCGGGCGCGTTTCGGGCACGCCGCGATCGCCTACCGTGCCGCGCCGGGCCGGCACTTTCCCGTACAGTGTCGCCTTCGAAGGCAGGCGGCAGAGGCGATGTTTTCCGACATTGAACAGGGCGTGCGCACCGGGGTGGAATGGCTGCGCCTGGGCGTCGAGACGCTCGGCGCGCTGGTCATCGCGGCTGGTGTGGCGCTCGTCGTCGGAGGCCTGCTGCGCCATCTGCTGGCGCGCCAGGCCGGCTCCTTCATTCCCATCCGGCTCGCCTTTGCCCGCTACCTGACCCTGGCGCTGGAGCTGCAGCTGGCGGCCGACATCCTGTCGACCTCGGTGGCGCCGACCTGGGAGCGGATCGGCAAGCTGGCCGCCATCGCCGTGATCCGGACCGCGCTCAATTATTTCCTCAGCAAGGAGTTGAAGGATGAGCAGGCCAGCCAGGAGCCGGCGCTGCGCAACAAGGAAAAGGAGTGACATGCATTACACAATTCTCGGCAATACCACCACGCAATGGGCTTCCGCCGCGGCGGTTGCGGCAGCGCTGACCCTGGCGCTGTATTTCCTTCAGGCGCTGCTGGTCAGGCGGCTCGGCCGGATGGCCGCGCGCACCGGCAGCCGGCTGGACGATATCGCGGTCGAGACCCTGGCCGTCACCCGCAGCTGGGTGCTGCTGGCCCTTGGCCTGTATGCCGGCTCGACTTTCCTGACCCTGGGCGCGCGCGCCGGCCTGCTGGCCGAGCGGGCCGCCATCTGTGCGGCGCTGGTGCAGGCCGCCATCTGGGGGGCGACTGCGCGGTGCGTGCCTGGCTGCGGCAATACCGCGGCGGAGCCGAGGCCGATCCGGGGCGTGCGACCTCTACCGCCGCACTGGGATTCATGGTGCGCAGCGCCGTCTGGGTGGTGGTCGTGCTGATGATGCTCGACAATCTGGGCGTCAACATCAGCACCCTGGTAGCCAGCCTCGGCATCGGCGGCATCGCGGTGGCGCTGGCGGTGCAAAACATCCTGGGCGACTTGTTCGCCTCGCTGTCGACCGTGCTCGACAAACCCTTCGTCATCGGCGACTTCATCACGGTGGATACGATGGCCGGCACGGTCGAATACGTCGGCCTGAAAACCACGCGGGTGCGCAGCCTGGGCGGCGAGCAGATCATTTTCTCGAATGCCGACCTGCTCAAGAGCCGTATCCACAAGCTGAAGCGGATGGACAGCCGACGCGTGGTGTTCCAGGGGGTGTCATAGATGGCACCCCGGATGAGAAACTGGCCGCCATTCCCGCGCTGCTTGCCGGGATTGTCCAGGCCCAGCCGGCGGTGCGCTTCGACCGCGCCCATTTTTCCGGCTTCGGCCCCTCGTCGCTGGATGTTGAAATCGTGTACATCGTCAACAGCGCCGACTACCTGGTGCATATGGACACGCGCCAGTCGATCTTCCTGGCGGTATACCGGGAATTCAACGCGCGCGGCATCGACTTCGCGTATCCGACCCAGACCGTGCACGTGGTAGCGGCGCACGAGAACGGGGCGCATGCCGCCGCGCCCGGCCGCGAGGGAAACGATCGCGCGCGGGCTTGACGCGATGCGGGCCGCACCGCGGTGCGGGAATGACCGCGATTCATCCGCCTGCGATGACGGCTTACCTGCCTGGCACGACCGCCTTGGTGAGCCTGAGCGCGGCCGCTTGCCCGGCGACGCCGGTGCCCGGCTGGCCGGCGCCGACCACCACGCTGTACCGGCCCGGGATCAGCTGGCGTACGCCGTCGCGCGTGACGAAGGACAGCTCGCGCGGGGACAGGGTGAAGGCGATGCGGCGCCGTTCGCCGGCCTTGAGCCGGACGCGCTGGAAGCCGCGCAGGGCGTGGCGCGGCGCGCCCTCGAAGGCGGGCGGCACCAGGTACAGCTGCGCCACTTCGTCGCCTTCGCGCTTACCGGTGTTGGCGACCTCGGTGACGACCGTGACGCCGTGTTCCGGCCAGTCGAAGCGCATGGCCCGCACCAGCTTGGCGGCGCGCGCTTCGGCGTCGGCGCGCGGGTCGGGAGGCGGGGCGGCATGGGCCGTCATGGAGGCCAGCAGCGTGACGGTCAATGCGCCGCGGCGCACGCGATTCTTGGTGCTCATGCTGTCTCCTGTGCGCACTGTCCTGCCCATTCGCCTGTTCATTTTCGATAGGGCCAAGGCTGCCCGGACGCAGGGGGCAAGGCGGCGCTGCGGCGCGCGCGGCGCCGTCCGGCCGCGCGCGATTACGTCGGCTTAGCGGCCGAGGGGGATATTGTCGATCGCCGTTTCCGGGGTGGCCGG
>CAMLHI010000035.1 GCA_946479705.1 uncultured Oxalobacteraceae bacterium | reverse complement strand
TGAAGTCGATCGACGCGATGGTGCCGATCGGCCGTGGCCAGCGCGAGCTGATCATTGGCGACCGCCAGACCGGCAAGTCGGCCGTGGCGATTGATGCCATCATCAATCAAAAAGGCCAGAACATGACGTGTATCTACGTCGCGATCGGTCAAAAAGCCTCGTCGATCAAGAACATCGTGCGTGCCCTGGAAACCCACGGCGCCATGGAATACACCATCGTCGTGGCCGCATCGGCCGCCGAATCGGCCGCCATGCAGTACATCTCGGCTTACTCCGGCTGCGCCATGGGCGAATACTTCCGCGACCGCGGCGAAGACGCCTTGATCGTCTACGATGATCTGTCCAAGCAAGCCGTGGCTTACCGTCAGATCTCGCTGCTGCTGCGCCGTCCGCCGGGCCGCGAAGCTTACCCTGGCGACGTGTTCTACCTGCACAGCCGCCTGCTCGAGCGCGCAGCCCGCGTGAACCCCGACTACGTCGAAAAGTTCACCGATGGCGCCGTCAAGGGCAAGACCGGTTCGCTGACCGCCCTGCCGATCATCGAAACCCAGGCTGGCGACGTGTCCGCCTTCGTGCCGACCAACGTGATTTCGATTACCGACGGCCAGATCTTCCTGGAAACGTCGCTGTTCAACGCCGGTATCCGTCCTGCGATTAACGCCGGTATTTCGGTGTCGCGCGTCGGTGGCGCCGCCCAGACCAAGGTCATCAAGGGCCTGTCCGGCGGTATCCGTACCGATCTGGCGCAGTACCGTGAACTGGCTGCGTTCGCGCAGTTCGCTTCCGACCTGGACGAATCGACCCGCAAGCAGCTCGACCGCGGTGCCCGCGTGACTGAATTGCTCAAGCAGGCTCAGTACTCGCCGCTGCCGATCTCGCTGATGGCCGTGTCGCTGTTCGCCGTGAACAAGGGCTATTTCGACGACATCGAAGTCAAGAAAGTGCTGTCCTTCGAAGCCGGCCTGCACGGCTACATGAAGACCAAGCAAGCTGCCCTGCTGTCCAAGATCGAAGAATCCAAGCAACTGGACAAGGATGGCGAAGCAACGCTGGCCGCTGCCATTGCTGACTTCAAGAAATCCGGCGCATTTTAATGGCAGTGCGGTGCCGCAGCCGACCGCGGCGCCAAATGCATAAGGAGTAAGGACTCATGGCAGTAGGCAAAGAGATACGTGGCAAGATCAAGAGCGTAGAAAATACGAAGAAGATCACCAAGGCGATGGAAATGGTCGCCGCATCCAAAATGCGCAAGGCGCAGGACCGGATGCGCGCCGCCCGTCCCTACAGTGACAAGATTCGGAATATCGCCGCCAATCTCGCCACCGCGAATCCCGAGTACACGCACGCGTTCATGGCGCAAGGCAAGGATGTCAATGCCAAGGCCGTCGGCTTCATCGTCGTCACGACCGACAAGGGTCTGTGCGGCGGCATGAACACCAACGTGCTGCGCATGGTGACGCAGAAAACGCGCGAGCTGGAAGCGGCTGGCAACAAGATTGAAGCAGTTGCCATTGGCAACAAGGGTTTGGGTTTTTTGAATCGGGTAGGCGTGAAGGTCGTCTCGCATGCGGTGCAAATCGGCGATACGGTCCATCTCGACAAGCTGATCGGGCCGATCAAGGTCATGCTCGACCGCTACGAATCCGGTGAGCTCGACAAGGTCTATGTCTGCTACACCAAGTTCGTCAACACGATGAAGCAAGAGCCGATGGTCGAGCAGCTGCTGCCGCTGCCCTCGGCAAAGCTGGAAGGCGACAAGGATAATCTCTCCTGGGATTACATCTACGAGCCGGACGCGCAAACCGTGATCGACGAGCTGCTGGTGCGCTATGTGGAAGCGCTGGTGTACCAGGCGGTGGCGGAAAACCTGGCGTCCGAGCAATCGGCGCGCATGGTGGCGATGAAATCGGCAAGCGACAACGCCGGCAACGTCATCGGCGAGCTCAAGCTGGTCTACAACAAGACCCGCCAGGCAGCGATTACCAAAGAACTCTCCGAGATCGTCGCCGGTGCGGCAGCGGTCTAAACCCGAATTTAAATAAATAAAGAAGGAACGAACATGGCTGATGGCAAAATCGTTCAGTGTATTGGCGCTGTGGTGGACGTTGAGTTCCCCCGTAACGCCATGCCGAAGGTTTTCGACGCACTGAAAATGGAAGGCTCCGAGCTGACCCTGGAAGTTCAACAGCAGCTTGGCGACGGCGTAGTCCGTACCATTGCGCTGGGCTCGTCCGAAGGTCTGCGCCGCGGCATGAGCATCCAGAACACCGGCAAACCGATCATGGTGCCAGTCGGCACCGCGACCCTGGGCCGCATCATGGACGTGCTGGGCAATCCGATCGACGAATGCGGTCCTGTTTCGCAGGAACGCACCGCCTCGATCCACCGCGTGGCTCCTGCGTACGACGAACTGTCGCCATCGCAAGACCTGCTGGAAACCGGCATCAAGGTGATCGACCTGGTGTGCCCGTTCGCAAAAGGCGGCAAGGTCGGCCTGTTCGGCGGCGCCGGTGTGGGCAAGACCGTGAACATGATGGAACTGATCAACAACATCGCCAAGGCGCACTCGGGTCTGTCCGTGTTCGCCGGCGTGGGCGAGCGTACCCGTGAAGGGAACGACTTCTACCACGAGATGGCCGATGCCAAGGTGGTCGACCTGGAAAACCCGGCGAACTCCAAAGTGGCCATGGTCTACGGCCAGATGAACGAGCCGCCAGGCAACCGTCTGCGCGTAGCGCTGACCGGCCTGACCATCGCGGAATCGTTCCGTGACGAAGGCAAGGACGTGCTGTTCTTCGTCGACAATATCTACCGCTTCACCCTGGCCGGTACCGAAGTGTCGGCACTGCTGGGCCGTATGCCATCGGCGGTGGGTTACCAGCCGACCCTGGCCGAAGAGATGGGCCGTCTGCAAGAGCGCATCACCTCGACCAAGACCGGTTCGATCACCTCGATCCAGGCCGTGTACGTGCCAGCGGATGACTTGACCGACCCGTCGCCTGCCACCACCTTCGCCCACCTGGATTCGACCGTCGTGCTGTCGCGTGACATCGCTTCGCTGGGTATCTACCCCGCGGTGGATCCGCTGGACTCGACCTCGCGCCAGCTGGACCCGCTGGTCGTCGGCCAGGAACACTACGACACCGCCCGCGCCGTGCAGGGCACCCTGCAGCGCTACAAGGAATTGCGTGACATCATCGCGATTCTGGGTATGGACGAGCTGGCACCGGAAGACAAGCTGCTGGTGGCGCGCGCACGTAAGATGCAGCGTTTCCTGTCGCAGCCTTTCCACGTTGCTGAAGTGTTTACCGGTTCGCCAGGCAAATACGTTTCGCTGAAAGACACCATCAAGGGCTTCAAGATGATTGCTTCGGGCGAACTGGATCACCTGCCTGAGCAAGCGTTCTACATGGTTGGCACGATCGAAGAAGCAATCGAAAAAGCCAAGAAGCTCAACTAAGACTGGCGCGGACCGCGCACCGGTAGGCTACGGTGCGGGTCCCAACCGATAGGACACACATGGCACACACAATTCACGTTGACGTGGTCTCGGCCGAAGAGCTCATCTTTTCGGGCGAAGCCGAGTTCGTCGCGTTGCCGGGTGAAGCGGGCGAGCTGGGGATCTATCCCTCGCACACCCCGCTGATCACGCGCATCAAGCCAGGTGCTGTACGGATCAAGGTCGCTGGCCGCGCGGACGAGGAATTCGTCTTCGTTGCCGGCGGTATCCTGGAAGTACAGCCGCAGGCCGTGACGGTCCTGGCCGACACCGCGATCCGCGGCGCCGACCTGGACGAAGCGAAAGCGCAGGCTGCCAAGAAGCAGGCGGAAGAGCTGATGACCAACAAGGAATCGACGATCGACTACGCCAAGGCGCAAGCCGAGCTGGCCGTCGCGATCGCCCAGTTGGCCGCCATCGCCAGGCTGCGCCACAAGGGCCGCTGAGCGATACGGTTTTGCAGCAGACAAAAAGGCAGCCTCGGCTGCCTTTTGTTCTTTTCGCGGCACTTCCTGATTGATACGGTACCTAACGACACTTCTCGGACCGGCCTGCCTCCCTGCTCATCACCTGATTTCGAAGTTGAAGCTGACCTTCAATGCAATGGCCGGGTCCATGCCTTCCGGCCGTTCGTAGCGCGACAGTGCGAACTTGCCCTTCCCAATCATGTAGTCGAGCAGGGAGCGTTCGATCTTGCGCTCGTCGTCGAACTGTTCCTCAGCCCGCGAACTAAAGACGACGTGACGGTCCGCGCTCGGCGCGAAATGCCAGTCGATCGTTCCGTTCGATGGCTTGAAGCTCATACGCACCTCGCCCTGTACGCCGTAATGCAATGCGCCTGGGGGAAACCGGACGCGCGCCAGCACTTCGTGCAGCACGCCCGCCATATACACGCATTCCCTGAATTGCTGGGACGGCATGCGCGCTAGGCCTTGGTTAAAGCCTTCCAGATCGCTCAGGGGATCGGCGGTCGGCCTGCAAGCGGGTGGCAGCACGCTCGGTCGCTGGGCCGCGTACCACAGCGCCTTACCGCTATCGCGCTCGGCGACCGCAAGCGAGGCCACCAGCGCGCTCCAGGCGCTCGGACTGCCACTTTCGTCCGCCAGCAAATACAGCTGTTCCGCCTTCTCCCAATTGCTCTTCACGCAAATACCGTCTTCCATCATGCCCGCCGCCATCAGGAGCAGGTCCGGCTGGCGCGCCTTGATCCCGTCTTTCATGACGCGCACCGCAGCGGCGCAATCCTTTCTCTCCAGCGCGCCCACGAGCTCGCGTGTCTCGCGTGAATCAGGCGCCTTGTAGGCAGGGGCGGCACAGGCGTCCGCAGCAATTGTCAGGATGCAGGCGGCGGCGAGCAGCCTCGCAGCGGCGGCCGACAAACATGGCGGAAATGGTTGGGAGAACATGGGCGAGCCTTCCAGTGCGATGCGGTGATAGGGAAATGAGCGCACATGATAGCAATCGAGATTGCCGGAAAATGCGTGCATTGTCACCGGCACGCAGTACCCCGAATCAGGTCACGGTCTGGATAGCCGGTTTGTGGGCGTCCTCCTTCCACCTTGGCACGACCCCGTCATTCAGCGTTTCATATCGCCAATATTGCAGCTCATCGCATCGCGCCGAGGATCTGACGGGAACCAACTACGATACAAGCTTCGATCCACCACCCTTATCGAGGCATATGATCAAACGCTCCGCCATCGCCCTGGCCGCCTGCATCGCCCTGTACGTGCCCGTCCACGCCGCGCTGGCTGCGCCGGTCGCCGTCGGCTCCGAACAGGCCGTCGCCGCGCGCATCGACGCGCTGCTCGCGCCGCTGTTCAAGGCCGACGCTCCGGGCGCCACCGTCATTGCCGTCAAGGATGGCAAGACGGTGTTCCGCAAGGCCTATGGCTTGGCGGACGTGGCTGCCAAGCAGCCCTTGAAGCCGGACGCGCAGATGCGCCTCGGTTCGATCACCAAGCAGTTCACCGCGGTCGCCATTTTGATGCTGGTGGAAGAGGGCAAGCTGGCCCTGAGCGACGACATCACGCGCTTCTTTCCCGACTACCCGAGCGGCGGCAAGCACATCACCGTCGAGCACCTGCTGACTCATACGTCGGGCATCGTCAGCTATACCGGCATGCCCGCCTTCCAGGGCGTCGCCAATACGGACACCAGCGTCGCCAAGGCCATCGATTTCTTCAAGAACGCTCCGCTCGAGTTCGAGCCCGGGAGCAAGTTCGCATACAACAACTCAGGCTATTTCCTGCTCGGCGCCATCATCGAAAAGGTTTCCGGCCAGCCCTACGCGGACTTCGTCGCCAAGCGCATTTTCATCCCGCTCGGCATGGACAACACCGCCTACGAGGGCCATGAACGCAATGCGGTGCGTCACGTAACCGGCTACGCCATGCAAAGCGGCAAGGCCGAACCCAGCCGTCCTCTGAGCATGAGTTGGCCGTTCGCGGCCGGCGCGCTGGTATCGACCGTCGACGACATGGCGCGCTGGCAGGCTGGCCTCATCGGCGGCAAGCTGATCGGCCCCGATTCGCTCAAGCGCGCCTTCACGCCCTACATCCTGAGCGACGGCAAGCCATTTCCTTACGGCTACGGCTGGTTCATCGGCTCCTTCCAAGGCTCACCCACCATCTTCCACGGCGGGAATATCCCGGGCTTCGCTACCGATGCGCTCTGCTTGCCCAATGAAAAAGTGTACGTCGCCGTGCTTGGCAATAACGAGGTGGGCCAGGTTGCCAAGGCCAGCCACCTTGCCGCCGCCGCCATGCTCGGCAAGGAATTGCCGGCGCCGATGAAAACCAGGCTCGATCCCAAGACCCTCGACAATTTCGTCGGTGTCTACCGCATCGACGACAAGAGCGAGCACCTGGTCCGGCGCGACAACGACCAGCTGAGCATCCAGACCACCGGCAATCCGCGCGCGCCCCTGCTGCCGTACAAGACCGATGGCTTCCTGATTGGCGACAGTTTCACCACGGTCGATTTCACGCGCGACGCCAATGGCGAGGTCAGCCGCATGATCTTCACCGGCGATGGCGGTGCCCGCGTGCACCAGCGTACCGCCAAGGCCGCGCCGGAACGCGCGGTCGTCAAGGTACCCGTAAAGGTGCTCGAGCGCTATGTCGGCCGCTACACGCTGGCGCCGGGCATGGTGCTGGAGATCAAGCGCGACGGCGACCGCCTGTTCGGTGCGCCGAGCGGCCAGAAAGCCCTGGAACTGTTCGCCTCCTCGCCTGAACAATTCTTCGTCAAGGAAGTCGACGTCCAGGTGCGCTTCGAGACTGCGGCCGATGGCGCCGTGCAGCTGCATTTCGCCCAAGGTCCGTTCAAGGTAACGGCGAAGCGTGAACGCTAGCGGTGCGCGCGCCGCGATGGCGCTTGAATCTGGTAGGCTCGGCGATATCAAATTCATATCGAGAGCGCCATGAGAACCATCGCTGAGATTTTGCGCAGCAGCCACACCATCGCCGTGGTGGGGCTGTCGTCCAAGCCCGAGCGCGCCTCCGGCCACGTGGCCGTCTACCTGCAGCAGCAGGGCTACCGGATCGTTCCGGTCAACCCGGCCTACGCCGGCCAGCAGCTGCTGGGCGAGCCGGTGTTCGCCACCCTGCGCGAAGCGGCCGATGCGCTGGCCGCTTCCGGCCAGTCCATCGACATCGTCGACTGCTTCCGCAAGAGCGCCGATATGCCCGCCATTGCGCGCGAAGCGGTCGAGGTGCGCGCCAAGTGCCTGTGGATGCAGCTCGGCGTCGTCAACCAGAGCGCGGCCGACCTCGCAGCCGCGGCCGGGCTCGATGTGGTGATGGACCATTGCATCAAGATCGAACACGCAGCCCTGGAGGATGCATGAAGCTGCGCAAACAGTTTCGGGCGGCCACGCCGCTGGTGCTGTGCGAAAGCGACGCCAGCCTGACTCCCTTGCGCGGCGGCGACGGTAATGGGGTCAAGGCGCGCGAACGCGAACTCACCGCCGAGCTGGTCGACAAGATCGCCAAGCATCAGGAAAAGCTGTACGCGGTGCACCAGCGCAAGGTCCTGCTGGTCTTGCAGGGCATGGATACCTCCGGCAAGGATGGCACCGTGCGCGCGCTGTTCTCCGGCATCAATCCGATGGGCTTGCGCGCCGTCACCTTCAAGGCGCCGAATCAGGATGAACTGGCGCACGACTACCTGTGGCGCGCCCACCGGCAAGTGCCGGTCAAGGGCGAGATCGCCATCTTCAACCGCAGCCATTACGAAGACGTGCTGATCACGCTGGTGCAAGGCATGATCGACCAGCAGGAATGCGAACGCCGCTACGGCCACATCCGCGATTTCGAACGCATGCTGGCCGATACCGGCACCCTGATCGTCAAGGTCTTCCTGCATATCTCCAAGGACGAGCAGCGCAAGCGCCTGCAGGAACGGGTGGACGATCCGGACAAGAACTGGAAGTTCGATCCGGGCGACCTGGTCCAGCGCGAACGCTGGGACCAGTACCAGCGCGCCTACGAAAAAGCCATCGCCGCGACCGACGCCGACCATGCGCCCTGGTATGTGATCCCAGCCGATTCGAAGACCCACCGCAACCTGATCGTCGCCTCGTTGCTGCTGGAAATCATGGAATCGCTGGAGCTCGGTTTCCCGCCGCCGCGGGCCGAACTGGCCGGCTTGAAGATCGCCTAGGCTGGCCGGCAAGCGCCCTGATTTCGTTCTAGAATGGACCTCCGCCCACGATCGATGGAACCATGACAATGCGTACTTATATTCTGCTCGCCGCCGCCCTGGTGGCCACCCTGACGGCAGGTGCGCAAGCGCAGACGCCTGCCACGCCCGCGCCGGCCTTGAAAGCGCCCGCCAGCTGCCCGGCGCTGCTCAAGCAAACCTTCAACCGCCTGCAGGACGATGCGCCGCAGGACCTGTGCCAGTACGCCGGCAAGGTGGTCCTGGTGGTCAACACGGCCAGCTACTGCGGCTTCACCAAGCAGTACGAGGGCCTTGAGCAGTTGTACGCCAAGTACGGGCCGAAGGGCCTGGTGGTGCTGGGTTTCCCGTCGAATGATTTCGGCAAGCAGGAGCCGGGCAATTCCAAGGAAATCGCCGACCTTTGCTACAACACCTATGGCGTCAAGTTCCCGATGTTCGCCAAGTCCGCCGTCACCGGCAGCGCCGCCAATCCCCTGTATGCCAGCCTGACCAAGGCCACCGGCAAGGCGCCCGCGTGGAACTTCACCAAGTACCTGATCGACCGGAACGGCAAGGTCATCGAACACTTCCCGAGCAAGATCACGCCGGACGACAAGCAGCTCGTCGGCAAGATCGAGCAGGCCCTGGGTTCCTGATTCTCGCCGGCGCCATGCGCGTTCGATAGGGCGTGCCACCCGCTCCCGTGCGTGGCACCCCTCGCCAATTGCACTGCACCTGTGGGACCAGATTGGGGCGGGAAGCGGCTGTATTATTCCATTTGATGGAATTATGTATTGATAAGTGTGAGTATTCTTGTTCCTGTCGGATCGATATAAAGTGCTTCCACGCGCTGACCCAGCGACCTTATCGACCACAACCCTGCCAGGAGAACACCATGAACCGCATTTCCATCCCTACCGCCGATCAATCCCCGGCCGCCTCGAAACCTTTGCTCGATGCCGTCTTCAAGCAGCTTGGGGTCGTGCCCAACCTGATGAAACTGGTGGGTAACAGCCCGGCGGCGCTGGAAGGCTATTTGTCGCTCAACGGGGCGGTGGCGAGAGGCGAACTGGACCTGCCACTGCGCGAGCGCCTCGCGCTGGCGACAGCGGAGTTCAACGGTTGCGACTATTGCCTGGCAGCGCACAGCTACCTGGGCAAGAACCTCGCCAAACTGAGCGATGCTGAGATGATGGCGGCGCGCGATGCGCGTTCGGCCGACACCAGGGCCGATGCCGCCCTGCGCTTCGCTCACCGGGTCGCGGCCGAACGCGGCCATGTCAGCGCCGCCGACCTCGTTGCGGTGCGTGCCGCCGGCTTCGGCGACGCTGCCATCGTCGAAATCGTCGTCAACGTCGCCCTGAACGTGCTGACCAACTATATCAACAATGTGGCCCGGACCGAGGTCGATTTCCCGGCCGCGGACAAGCTCGCCGCCTGAGCGATGGGGGCGTGCGCCTTGCGCTCGTTCCTGCGTGAGAAATTCGGAGCAGCGCCTTTCACTTCAGCATGGCGCTGGCCCCGGCTTGAACACTGCGGCTGTGAGCTAGAACTGCCAGCGCAACGCTACTGTCATGCCGCGTTCGGTTTGCGATACCGCTTGCCCGATCAGCGCGCGTGCGCTTCGGCTGCTGTGCACCTGCTGCAGCTCGGCGAGCAGGGCGAGCGAGGCGCCCAGGGGGTAGTGGTAGGCCAGTGTGCAGGCGCGGCCGCTTTCGCCGTTGGGATCCGAGGGCAGGACATCGTGCTCGCGGGTCGTGAAGCGGTCGTAGCGCAGCGCAAGGGTGCCGGCACCGAGTGGCCGGCTGGCCAACGCATACCAGGCGGTGTAATCGAGACCGACTCCGTTCCGTCCCATGGTCGTCGCGCCGCGCATCGCCTGGAACAACAGTTCCCACTGCTCGCGCGTGCGCAGGTGCAGGCTCAAATGGTCGAAGCGCGTGTCCCAGCTGTATTGTCCATTGACGACCACGAGCGGGTCGCCGCGATTGTCGTAATGCAGTGCCGCCACCTCAAGCATGCCCGCGTAGCTATAGTGCGCACCGGCGTAGTATCCCAGCCTGTTGTCCACTTCGCGAAATACGTGGATGGTGCGATCCTGGCGGGAGATCGGTCCGTCGGCACGGTACACCGGCAGGTCGGCCAGCCGGATCGGTTCACGCAATCCGGTAATCCGGTCACCGATCGCCCAGCCGCGCCAGGCCAGCAGGGTGCCGGCGGGGTCGTTGCCCACGAATATCCCAAGCGTGGCGCCGTAGTCGTGCGGCGAGCCCTCAAAGCGTCCCAGGTGCGACAAGGCGGCCTCGATTCCCTTGGTGCGCAGCTCTTCGCCAATCCAGCTGTTGATGGCGGAACTCGACACGGTGCGGGTGGGCGTCCAGCCAATACTGTCATAGTCGACTTCGATACTCGTGGGCGGGAAAAAAGCGCCCGCCTTGACCCGCATTCTCCAGGGACCGGCAGGAACCGGGTTCCAGCCGAGCCAGGCCTCGGTGACGTCGAGCACGCCGCGCCGATCGCCGCTGGCGTCGGCGACCATGACGGCGCTCACCGCATCGAGCGGTTCGGCTTCGGCCCGCAGGAAGGCCTGGCCGAGTTCGATGGCGCGGCTGTGCCGGTCGTAACGCAACTTGCCGAGACCCTCGTTGGTCCAGCTGCGGTCGGCATCGACGGCAAGGGCGCGCAGATCGAGCAGACCGTGCCATTCAACGGCGCGCACCTGGGCGCCGGCGCAGAGAACCAGGCCCAGGGCGCCGTGCAGGGCCAATCTTTTCATGTGTTTCATCATTGCAAGCATCGCCCGGAATCTTGGATCAGTCAATCCGTTAGAATGATCTATTTCACCCGGTGAGCTAATGTGGACCGACTTTACCTGATGACGGTCTTCGTCGCGGTTGCCGAGGAAGAGAGCTTTGCGGGCGGTGCGCGGCGCCTGGCGATGTCGCCGCCTGCCGTTTCGCGCGCCATCGCGGCGCTCGAAACGCGGCTCGGTGTCAAATTACTCAACCGCACCACGCGCTTCGTGCGGGTGACCGAAGCGGGCCAGCGCTACCTCGACGACGCCAGGCGCATCATTGCCGACGTCGACGCCGCCGACGAGGCCAGCGCCGGCATCAACGGCGCTCCGCGCGGCCAGCTCAGCGTCACCGCCCCCGTGCTGTTCGGCAAAATGTTTGTCATGCCCGGCATCGTCGACTACCTGCAGCGCTATCCCGAGATGGAGGTGGCGGCACTCTTCCTCGACCGCGTGGTCAATCTGCTGGAAGAGGGCGTGGACGCCGGTGTGCGCATCGGCGAACTGCCCGACTCGAGCATGAAGGCGATCACGGTCGGCCATGTGCGCCGCGTGGTGTGCGCCTCGCCCGCCTATCTCGACCGGTACGGCACGCCGGCCACGCCTGCCGATCTGGCAGGCCATACGGTGGTGGCGGCCATCAATGTGACGACGGCCGTCGAGTGGAAGTTCATGCATGCGGGACAGGCCGTGGCCGCAAAGATCAAGCCGCGCCTGACGGTCACCAGCAACGATGGCGCCATCGATGCGGTGCGCCAGGGCTTTGGCCTGTCGCGCCTGATGTCCTACCAGGTCGCGCCCCTGGTCGAATCGGGCGAACTGCGCATCGTGCTGGACGCCTTTGAAGCGCCGCGCCTGCCGTTGAGCGTGGTGCACCGCGAGGGCCGCTACGCCTCGGTCAAGGTACGCACTTTCGTCGATCTCATGGTCGCGAGGCTGCGCGCCGAGATGTCGCTCAACTGATCAGGGCTGCCACGGGCCCGCGCAGCGCATTGCACACCATGATGGCGCTGGCGCGCTCGAACATCGCACGGGTGACAATGGCTTCGCTGGCAGCGAACCCCGGATCGTCCAGCAGCACCGCGCGCATCACGCCGGGCAGCACGCCGCAAGCCAGTGCCGGCGTGAGCCACTGCCCGTCGACCTGCACGAATACATTGCTGCGCCCACCTTCGGTCAGTTCGCCGCGCTCGTTGAAGAACAGGGTGTCGAAGCCGCCGCGTGCTTCGGCCGCGCGCCAGGCGGCGTCGTAGCGAGTGCGGATACTGGTCTTGTGACGCAGGAAAACCTCGCTGGCGCTGGTGCTCTCGGTGGCGACGAACACCCGAACCGGCTGCGCCAGTTCGGCAATCGGTGCGCTCTGGATCGTGAACAGGCCGGCAGCGTTCAGGGCCAGGCGCATACGGTGCGCGCCTTCGTCGAGCGCCGCGCAGGCCGCATCCAGCTGCGCCGCGGGATCGGCGAAGGGAAAGCCGAAGTAGCGCGCCGACGCTGACAGCCGCGCAAGATGGCGCTCGCGATGGCGTATGCCGGCGCGGCTGGCGTGCATGGTCTCGAAGATTTCGAACTCGTTGGACAGACCTGTCAGGAAGCGCGCCTTGAGCTGGCATTCGGCGTATTCGTCGGCCACATCGCTGTCGAACACGATGCCGGCGCCGACGCCCATTTCGCCCTGGCGCACGCCGTCGCGCGCGGCCTGCAGCGACAGGGTGCGGATCGGCACCGACAGGCAGAAGTCGGCAATCGCGCCGGGCGAGGCGGGCGGATCGAACCAGCCGATCGCGCCGGTATACACACCGCGCGCCGCGCTTTCGAGTTCGTGGATGATTTCCATGGTGCGCCGCTTGGGCGCGCCGGTGATCGAACCGCAAGGGTACAGCGCCGCGAAAACCTCGCGTAGCGTGGCGCCTTCGCGCAGCCGCGCGCGCACCGTGGAGGTCATCTGCAGCACGCTGCTGTAGCGCTGCACGTCGAACAGCTTGGGCACTTCCACGCTGCCGGTCCGCGCCACGCGCCCGAGGTCGTTGCGCAGCAGGTCGACGATCATCAGGTTTTCGGCGCGGTTCTTCGGATCGGCCGCCAGCGCGGCGGCGCGCCGGGCGTTGACGGCGTCGTCGTCGCTGGCCGGCGCCGTGCCCTTCATGGGCCGCGCCAGCAGTTCGCCCTGCACGTGGCGCACGAACAGCTCGGGCGACAGCGACAGCACCGCTTCGCCGCCGGGCAGGGCGATCAGCGCGCCATACGGCACCGGCTGGCGCGCGCGCAGGCGCTGGTAGAGGGCGAAGATCGAGCCGAAGGCGTCGAAGCGCAGGCGGTAGGTGTAGTTGACCTGGTAGGTATCGCCGGCCGCGATCAGCTCGCGGATGCGCGCCAGCGCCTGGCAAAATTCCGCTTGATCGACATTGGCGCGCACGTCCGCGATGCCGGCCGGCGTGGCA
>CAMLHI010000034.1 GCA_946479705.1 uncultured Oxalobacteraceae bacterium | reverse complement strand
TCGGCCAGGGCATGCTGCCGGCCAGCCACCACCAGAGCGCCGACCTGATGGCCGATGCGGAATTGAAGAGCTTCCTCGACAATATCCGCGCCCGCATCGAGCATGTGGTGCGCCAGCTGCCGCCGCACCGGGAATATGTGCAGCGCTACTGTCCCGGCTGATCCCTGGTGGCGCGGCGCGAAAGCGGGCAAAAGCTTGTAACAATGCTGCCGCGCACGAATTTGCAGCAGAGCAACTTTCTCTCCACTGCTTCCGCGCCCCGTAAATTAACCCTCAAAAAAACAAGCACTTGGCCGTGCATATATCTGACCCGTCGTTCAGTAGTGTTGTTTTAACACCTCGTCTACCCGGCTGGAATCCCCGTGGCGGCTGCAGGCCTTACCCTTTCTGCACTACAATACGGGATTCCCCAATACGACAAACCCACAGTGACGAACCTGGTAGAGATACGCGACTTACAGTTTGCCTACGGCGAAAGGACGATCCTGTCGAACCTGCGCATGGACTTCCCGCGCGGGAAGGTGGTGGCGGTCATGGGTGGTTCCGGTTGCGGCAAGACCACCGTGCTGCGCCTGATCGGCGGCCAGATCCGCCCGCAAAAGGGTTCCGTGACGGTGGCCGGCGAAGTCGTCCATGAGCTCGATATCGACCACCTGTACCGCCTGCGCCGCAAGATGGGCATGCTGTTCCAGTTCGGCGCCCTGTTTACCGACCTGTCGGTGTTCGACAACGTGGCCTTCCCGATGCGCGAACACACCGACCTGCCGGAAGAGCTGATCCGCGACCTGGTGCTCATGAAACTCAACGCGGTCGGCCTGCGCAATGCCGCCAAGCTCAAGCCGGCCGAGATTTCCGGCGGCATGGCGCGCCGCGTGGCGGTGGCGCGCGCCATCGCGCTCGACCCGGAACTGATCATGTACGACGAGCCCTTCGCCGGCCTCGACCCGATTTCCATGGGCGTCACCGCTAACCTGATCCGCACCCTCAACGACGCGCTCGGCTCGACCTCGATCCTGGTCTCGCACGATGTGCACGAATGCTTCGCCATCGCCGACTATGTGTACTTCATGTCCGCCGGCAAGATCGTGGCGCAAGGCACGCCAGCAGACCTGCGCGTCTCGGAAGACCCTTACGTGAAACAATTCGTCAATGCCGCGCCGGACGGCCCGGTGCCCTTCCACTACCCGGGCAAGTCGCTGGCCGACGACCTCGGCCTGGGAGCCCAGCCATGATCGTCAAGGCCCTGGCCCGCGTCGGCGCCACCCTGCGCGAAGCCGTCGAGAGCGTCGGCTTCGCCACGCGCGCGTTTTTCAACCTGCTGGGCGTGTCGCCGGGGGCCTTGCGCCGTCCCTCGCTCATTTCCGAGCAGGTCCACTTCATCGGCAATTACTCGCTCGTCATCATCGTCGTGTCCGGCTTGTTCGTCGGCATGGTGCTGGGCCTGCAGGGCTATATCACTTTGACGCCCTACGGCGCGGAACAAAAGCTCGGCCAGGTGGTCGCACTTGCCCTGGTGCGCGAACTGGGGCCGGTGGTCACGGCCCTGCTGTTCGCCGGCCGCGCCGGCACTTCGCTGACGGCCCAGATCGGCCTGATGAAAGCCGGGGAACAATTGTCCGCCATGGAAATGATGGCCATTAACCCAGTGCAGCGCGTGCTGGCTCCGCGGTTCTGGGCCGGCGTGATCGCCATGCCGATCCTGGCCACCATCTTCAGCGCCGTGGGCGTGATCGGCGGCTACCTGGTCGGCGTCAAGCTGATCGGCGTGGACGAGGGCGCGTTCTGGTCGCAAATGCAAGCCAATGTGGATGTGCGCGCCGACGTGTTCAACGGCGTGATCGTCAAGAGCCTGGTGTTCGGCGTCGCCGTAACCTTCACGGCGCTGTTCCAGGGATACCATGCCCAGCCGACGCCGGAAGACGTGTCGCGCGCCACCACGCGCACCGTCGTGATCGCCTCGCTGATGGTGTGGGGGCTGGACTTCCTGCTCACCGCCCTGATGTTCAACCACTAAATTTGAAACCGGCAGCCGGGCTGCCGCCACATACAAGCGTTAGGAAAATACTATGCATCGCAAATCGATTGACGTCTGGGTAGGCCTGTTTGTCGTGCTCGGCATGGCGGCCCTGGTGTTTCTGGCGCTCAAAGCCGGGAATATGAGCACCCTGTCGTTCGGCAAGACCTATGCGATCACCGGCAAGTTCGACAATATCGGCGGCCTCAAGCCGCAAGCCCCGGTCAAGAGCGCCGGTGTGGTGGTCGGCCGCGTCGGCGATATCAAGTTTGATGACAAGAGCTACCAAGCGCTGGTAACCTTGGAACTTGAGACAGGCTATAAATTCCCAAAAGATAGCTCGTTGAAAATCCTGACCGCAGGCCTGCTCGGTGAACAATATATCGGCATCGAGGCCGGCGGCGACACCAACAATCTGGTCCAAGGCGACCGGATTGCCCGTACCCAATCGGCAGCCGTGCTGGAAGACCTGATCAACCGGTTTATCTACAGCAAGGCGGCCGAAGGAAAGGAAGAGAGCAAATGAACAATAACAACGGCCCCACGGGCCGAGCGCGTCCCTGGCGCGCCCTGGTCCTTGCAGCCGCCGCCCTGAGCCTGGCCGGCTGCGCCTCCACCAATCCGCGCGACCCCTTCGAGAAATTCAACCGCAGCATGTTCGCGTTCAACGATTCGATCGACGAGCATGCCCTGAAACCGGCGGCCACGGTCTACAAGTCGGTGACCCCGTCCTTCGTCCAGACTGGCGTAAACAATTTCTTCGGCAATTTGGCCGATGTGTGGAGTTCGGCCAATAACCTGATGCAAGGCAAGGGCGAAGCCGGCATGTCCGATTTTGCCCGCGTGATGATCAATACCAGCTTCGGCATCGGCGGCGTGTTCGACGTCGCCTCGGAAGCCGGCCTGCCCAAGCACACCGAAGACTTCGGCCAGACCCTGGGCTATTGGGGCGTGCCTGCCGGTCCCTACTTGATGTTGCCGATCCTGGGCCCATCGACCATCCGTGACACCGCCGGCCTGCCGCTGGACATCGCTGCCGACCCCTGGTTCCACGTCACGCCGCTCAGTTACCGCAATGTCGGCACGGTGGTGCGCGTGGTCGACGAGCGCGCCGTGCTGCTGGACGCCTCCAACCTGCTGGAAGAGGCAGCGCTGGACCGCTACGAATTCATCCGTGACGGCTATCTGCAGCGCCGCCAGAACAAGATTTTCGATGGTGAAACATCGCGCAAGAAAGCCAAGGAAGCGGCCAAGGACGCTTCCGCCGATGCCATGACCTCGGACGCCAAGAGCATCCGGGCCGCCTATGCCGATGACGATGCCCCGGCCACGCCCGCGAAGCCGGTGTCATCCGAAACGGCCGCCAAGTAGTTAACCTCTGCAGAGCGCCCGCCGCGGAGCGGTGGGTTGCAGTCCGGAAAACCATCTACACAAGAGAGCTTATGAAACTGATCAAACAACTACTGACCGCCGCCGTCGCGACCGTGGCCTTTGCCGCGGCCGGCGCCTACGCCAACACCGCCGAAGCGCCGGACGCGCTCGTCAAGCGCATTTCCAGCGACGTCATCGACACCGCCAAGAGCGACAAGGAAATCCAGGCCGGCAACCAGAAACGCGTGATGGACCTGGTCGAGAGCAAGATCTTGCCTTACGTCGACTTCCAGCGCATGACCGCCCTGGCGGCCGGGCGTTTCTGGCGCGAAGCCACGCCGGAACAGCAAAAGCAGCTGTCGAACGAATTTCGCACCCTGCTGATCTTCACCTACTCGGGCGCGCTGTCGCAGATCAAGAACGAAACCGTGGAATTCAAGCCCCTGCGCGCCGACCCGGCCGACCAGGAAGTCGAAGTGCGCTCGCAGGTCAACATGACCCGCGGCGAGCCGATCACCCTGAACTACCGCCTGGCCAAGACTCCGGCCGGCTGGAAGATCTTCGACATCAATGTGCTGGGCGCCTGGCTGGTGGAAACCTACAAGGGCAACTTTGCGTCGGAAATCGGCAAATCGGGCATCGATGGCCTGATCAAGTCGCTGGCCGAGCGTAACAAGAAGCTGGCTTCCAAGCCGATCAAGCCCGCCAAGTAAGTCCACGCCATGGCCCTGAACAATCTCGACAATATCGACACCCTGACGGTGGCCAACGCCCGTGCGGCGCTGGCCCAGGGCGTGGCGGCGATCAAGGCCGGCAAGACCGTGTTCGACCTCGGCTCGGTCAAGCAGGCCGATTCCTCGGCCGTGGCGGTCTTGCTCGCTTGGCAACGCGCCGCCCGCAAGGCCGGCGCCGCCCTCTCCTACATCAACATCCCCGCCAGCCTCACCAGCCTGGCCGCGCTGTACGGCGTGGACAGCTTCCTGGCCGCCACCCCGGCCAATCTGCACCACCATTGATCCTGATCCAGGCATTGGCCCATAAGCCTTTGCCTGCGCCTCCCCGCCGAACGCTCGCGCCGGCTCTGCCTTACCCGATTTCCCCTATAATTCAATGTTTAAGCGCAAGGTATAGCGATGCTGTCTATACATGCCACCCACCCAGAATAAGCATGGCCGCGATCCAGATCAACAATGTCGAGAAAAGCTACAAGAGCCTGAAAGCGCTCGGCGGCGTGACGCTGAGCATCGAAGAAGGCGAGTTTTTCGGCTTGCTCGGACCCAATGGCGCCGGCAAGACCACCCTGATTTCCATCATCGCCGGCCTGATCCGTCCGGATGCCGGCAGCGTCAGCATCCACGGCCACGACGTAGTCGGAGATTTCCGCGAAGCACGCCGCAAGCTCGGCGTGGTGCCGCAGGAACTGGTGTTCGACCCCTTTTTCACGGTGCGCGAGACCCTGCGCCTGCAGTCCGGCTACTTCGGGCTGAAGAACAACGACAAGTGGATCGATGAGGTCATGGACAACCTCGACCTGACCGGCAAGGCCGACACCAATATGCGCGCCCTGTCCGGCGGCATGAAGCGGCGCGTGCTGGTGGCGCAGGCGCTGGTGCACAAGCCGCCCGTGATCGTGCTCGACGAGCCGACCGCCGGGGTCGACGTGGAACTGCGCCAGACCCTGTGGAAGTTCATCTCGCGCCTGAACCGCGAAGGCCACACCGTGGTGCTCACCACCCACTACCTGGAAGAAGCCCAGGCCATGTGCCAGCGCGTGGCCATGCTCAAGGGCGGCAAGGTGGTCGCCGAGGACACCATGAAGGGCCTGATCCGGCGCATCTCCGGCTCCCAGCTGATCATCCACCTGGCCGGCGGCGAGCTGCCGGCCGAGCTGCGCCCGCTGGTCGCCCACGATGAAGCCGGCAACGGCAACAAATACAGCCTGCGCGTGAACGACTACAGCGAGGTCGAACCGATTCTCGCGCGCCTGCGCGAAGCCGGCGTGACCATCGACGAGATGCAGCTGCAGCAGGCCGACCTGGAAGACATCTTCCTGCAGATCATGGAGAAGGGCGCGCTATGAACTTCTTCTCGATGGGTTTCCGCACCCTGTTCTACAAGGAGATGCTGCGCTTCTGGAAGGTCGCCACCCAGACCGTGGCCGCGCCCATCCTGACCGCCATGCTGTACCTGCTGATCTTCGGCCACGTGCTCGAAGGGCGCGTACAGATGCTCAAGGGCGTCGACTACACCGCCTTCCTGATTCCCGGCCTGGTGATGATGAGCGTGCTGCAGAACGCCTTCGCCAATTCCTCGTCCTCGCTGATCCAGTCCAAGATCACCGGCAACCTGGTGTTCATTTTGCTGCCGCCGCTGTCGCACTGGGAAATCCTGTCGGCCTACGTGCTCGCCTCGGTGGTGCGCGGTCTGGCCGTGGGCGCCGGCGTGTTCGTCACCACCGCCTGGTTCGCCCACCTGAGCTTTGCCCAGCCGCTGTGGATCGTGGTGTTCGCCCTGCTGGGCGCGGCCATCCTCGGCACCATGGGCGTCATCGCCGGCATCTGGGCCGAGAAATTCGACCAGCTGGCGGCCTTCCAGAACTTCCTGATCATGCCCGCGACCTTCCTGTCCGGCGTGTTCTATTCGATCCATTCGCTGCCCGCCTTCTGGCTCGCGGTCTCCCACGCGAACCCGTTCTTCTACATGATCGACGGCTTCCGCCACGGCTTCTTCGGCCAGTCCGACGTCTCGCCCTGGACCAGCCTGGGCATCGTCGCGGCCTTCTTCGCGGTGCTGGCGGCGGTCGCCATCAACCTGCTCAAGCGCGGCTACAAGCTGCGCCACTAAGGAACACCTATGCCTACTACCCCACAAGCGATCCACGGCTACATTTCCGCCGGCCTGGAATGCACCCATCTCGAAGTCGATGGCGACGGCCAGCACTTCACCGCCGTGATCGTCTCGCCGGCCTTTGCCGGCAAGCGCCCGATCCAGCGCCACCAGCTGGTGTACGCGGCGCTGGGCGACCGCATGCGCGAAGAGATACACGCACTGTCGATGAAGACACTCACCCCTGAAGAATATCAAGGCTAAAGGACAGACATGGACCAGCTACAGATCGTCGGCGGCAAGCGCCTCAATGGCGACATCACCATCTCCGGCGCCAAGAACGCGGCGCTGCCGATCCTGTGCGCGGGCCTGCTCACGGCCGGCGACCTGGAACTGTCGAACGTGCCGCGCCTGCATGACGTCAAGACCATCCTCAAGATCCTCGGCAAGACCGGCCTGACGGTCCAGCAGGTCGAGGACGAGAAAGTGATCCTCAACGGCAGCAAGATCGACACCCTGGAAGCGCCCTACGAGCTGGTGAAAACCATGCGCGCCTCGATCCTGGTGCTCGGCCCGTTGCTGGCGCGCTTCGGCGAAGCCAAGGTCTCGCTGCCGGGCGGCTGCGCCATCGGCTCGCGCCCGGTCGACCAGCACATCAAGGGCCTGCAGGCGCTGGGCGCCGATATCCGCATCGAAGGCGGCTACATCTACGCCAAGTGCAAGAAGCTGCAGGGCGCGCGCATCCACACCGACATGATCACCGTGACGGGCACCGAAAACCTGCTGATGGCCGCCACCCTGGCCGAAGGCGAGACGGTGCTGGAAAACGCCGCGCGCGAACCGGAAGTGACGGACCTGGCCAACCTGCTGGTCAAGATGGGCGCGAAGATCGAAGGCATCGGCACCGACCGCCTGGTGATCCAGGGCGTGCCGGAACTGCACGGCGCCAGCCACGCGGTGATCTCGGACCGCATCGAAGCGGTCACCTTCCTGTGCGCCGTCACCGCCACCGGCGGCGATATCACGCTCAAGCACACCCGCACCGACATCTTCGACGTGGCCATCGACAAGCTGCGCGACATGGGCCTGGCCATGACCTACGGCCCGGACTGGATTCGCGGCCAGATGGACGGACGCCCAAAACCGGTCTCGTTCCGCACCACCGAATACCCCGGCTTCCCGACCGACATGCAAGCGCAGTTCATGGCCGTGAACACCATCGCCTCGGGCACCAGCCGCGTCACCGAAACCATCTTCGAGAACCGCTTCATGCACGTGCAGGAGATGAACCGCCTGGGCGCGGCCATCCAGACCGAGGGCAATACCGCCTTCATCCGCGGCGTCGATAAGCTGATCGGCGCGCCCGTCATGGCCACCGACCTGCGCGCCTCGGCTTCGCTGGTGATCGCCGCCATGGCCGCCGAAGGCACCACCGTCATCGACCGCATCTACCACCTGGACCGCGGCTACGACCGCATGGAAGTCAAATTGTCCAACGTCGGCGCCGACATCGTGCGCCTCAAATAAGAAGAACCAGCATGAGCAATACAAGCAACTCCCAGCTGATCCTGGCGCTGTCCAAGGGCCGCATTTTCGACGACACCCTGCCGCTGCTGGAAGCGGCAGGCATCAGGGTGCTGGAAAATCCCGAGACCTCGCGCAAGCTGATCCTCGACACCAACGACGCCAATGTGCGCGTGATTATCGTGCGCGCTTCCGACGTGCCGACCTATGTGCAGTACGGCGCGGCCGACTTCGGCGTGGCCGGCAAGGACGTGCTGCTCGAGCATGGCGGCGAAGGCCTGTACCAGCCGATCGACCTGCACATCGCCAAATGCCGCATGTCGGTGGCCGTCAACGCCGGCTTCGACTACGAGACCGCGGTGCGCCAGGGCGCGCGCCTGCGCGTGGCCACCAAGTTCGTCAACACCGCGCGCGAGCACTTCGCCGCCAAAGGCGTGCACGTCGACCTGATCAAGCTGTACGGCTCGATGGAACTGGCGCCGCTGGTGGGCCTGTCCGACGCCATCGTCGACGTGGTCTCGACCGGCAGCACACTGCGCGCCAACAACCTGGTCGAAGTCGAAGAGATCATGGAGATTTCCTCGCGCCTGGTGGTCAACCAGGCCGCGCTGAAACTCAAGCGCCAGCGCCTGCAGCCCATCCTCGACGCCTTCGAACGCGCCTCCCAACTGAATAAGTAAATCATGTCTCTCCAGATCCGCAAGCTCGATTCCACCCAGCCCGACTTCCAACAGCGTCTCGCCACGCTGCTCGCCTTCGAAGCGTCCACCGACGACGCCATCGAAACGGCCGTGGCCACGATCCTGCATGAGGTCAAGACGCGCGGCGACGCGGCGGTGCTGGAGTACACCAACCGTTTCGATCGCAGCAGCGCCAGCAGCATGGCGGCCTTCGACCTCAGCCAGGCCGACCTGCAGCAGGCGCTCGAGGCCCTGCCGGCCGCCCAGCGCGAGGCCCTGCACACGGCGGCCGCGCGCATCCGCGTGTTCCACGAGCGCCAGAAGCAGGAGTCGCAGGGCTTCAGCTACACCGAGCCGGATGGCACGGTGCTGGGCCAGCGCATCACCCCGCTCGACCGCGTCGGCATCTACGTCCCCGGCGGCAAGGCCGCCTACCCCTCGTCGGTGCTGATGAACGCGATTCCCGCCAAGGTCGCGGGCGTGCAGGAAATCATCATGGTGGTGCCGACCCCGGACGGCGTGAAGAACCAGATGGTGCTGGCCGCCGCCGCGATTGCGGGCGTCACGCGCGTGATCACCATCGGCGGCGCCCAGGCCGTCGGCGCGCTGGCCTACGGCACCGAAACCATCCAGGCGGTCGACAAGATCGTCGGCCCCGGCAATGCCTATGTGGCGGCGGCCAAGCGCCGCGTGTTCGGCACCGTCGGCATCGACATGATCGCCGGCCCGTCCGAAATCCTGGTGCTGTGCGACGGCACGACCGATCCGGACTGGGTCGCCATGGACCTGTTCTCGCAGGCCGAGCACGACGAACTGGCCCAGGCTATCATGCTGTGCCCGGACGCCGGCTACATCGCCAAGGTGGAAGCGAGCATCCACAAGCTGCTGCCGACCATGCCGCGCGCCGACACCATCCGCACCTCGATGAGCGACCGCGGCGCCCTGATCAAGGTCGCCAGCATGGAAGAAGCCTGCGCGATCGCCAGCGACATCGCCGCCGAGCACCTGGAAATCAGCGCCGAGAACCCGCAGCAGTGGGCCGACAAGATCCGCCACGCCGGCGCCATGTTCCTCGGGCGCTTCTCGTCCGAAGCCCTGGGCGACTACTGCTGCGGCCCCAACCACGTGCTGCCGACCTCGCGCACCGCGCGCTTCTCGTCGCCGCTGGGCGTGTACGACTTCCAGAAGCGTTCGTCGATCCTGTACGTGAGCGAAGCCGGCGCCCAGACCCTGGGCAAGGTGGCCGCCACCCTGGCCTACGGCGAAGGCTTGCAGGCGCACGCGCGCAGCGCCGAACTGCGTCTCAAGCCCGAAGCATGAGCACCTGGGTCGATCAGGTGTTCTGCGAGGATGCGCTGGCCGGGCTGGCGCGCATCCCGGACGGTTCCATCGACCTGATCCTGACCGACCCGCCCTACAACCTGGGCAAGGATTACGGCAACACCTCGGACCAGATGGACGACGCCGACTACCTGGCCTGGACCGAGCAGTGGATCGACGCCGCCCTGCCCAAGCTCAAGCCGAACGGCAGCCTGTACATCTTCCTGACCTGGCGCTTTTCGCCGGAGATCTTCGTAATGCTGAAAAAGCGCATGACGATGATGAACGAGATTATCTGGGACCGCCGCGTGCCGTCGATGGGCGGCAGCATCCGCAGCTATTCGTCGGTGCACGACACCATCGGCTTTTTCGTGCGCCGCAAGGATTACTATTTCGACCTGGACGCCGTGCGCATTCCCTACGACGCCGAGACCAAGAAGGCCCGTTCGCGCTCGATCTTCGTGGGCGCCAAATGGCTCGAGATCGGCTACAACCCGAAAGACCTGTGGAGCGTGTCGCGCCTGCACCGCGAGCATCCCGAGCGGGTCGAGCATCCGACCCAGAAGCCGCTGGAGATCATCGAGCGCATGATCAAGGCTTCCTGCCCGCCCGGCGGCGTGGTGCTCGACCCCTTCATGGGCAGCGGCACCACCGCGCTGGCGGCGCGCCGCTGCGGACGCAGCTTCACCGGCTTCGAACTGAACCCTGACTACTGTGCCGTGATCGCCCAGCGCCTGAGCGCGCCGGAACCGGCCCTGACCAAGAAAAACGCCAAACGCAAACTGAAAGAGACCTTATGTCCTTCCTCGACAAGCTGATCGCCAACGTCATTCGTCCCGAGGTCATCGCCGACCTGCCCTACAAGGTGCTGGAGGCGGACGGCTACATCAAACTCGACGCGATGGAAAACCCCTACGCGCTGCCGCAGCACCTGCGCGCGGAACTGGGGCGCCGCCTGGCCGACGCGGTACTGAACCGCTATCCGGTGCCCAGCTACGCCACCCTGAAAGAGCGTATCCGCGCCAAGATGGGCGTACCGGAAGGCTACGACGTCATCCTCGGCAACGGCTCGGACGAGACCATCTCGATGATGCTGATGGCCGTCTCCGGCGGCGAACGCCACCCGGCCATCCTGGCGCCGGCGCCCGGCTTCGTGATGTTCGAGCGCTCGGCCATGCTGGCCGGCGCCAGGTTCGTGCCGGTGCAGCTGCGCGAGGACCTCACGCTCGACCTGCCCGCCATGCTGGCCGCGATCGCCGAGCACAAGCCGGCCCTGACCTTCCTGGCCTACCCGAACAACCCCACCGGCACCCTGTACGGCGCCGACGAGATGGTCGAGATCATCCGCGCCGTGGGCGAGACCGGCATCGTGGTGGTGGACGAAGCCTACGGCCCCTTCGCCGGCACCAGCTTCATGGCGCGCCTGCCGGAATTCGAGAACATGGTGGTCATGCGCACCGTCTCCAAGCTGGGCCTGGCCGGCATCCGCCTGGGCTACATGGCCGCCGCCCCCAAGCTGCTGGCCATGTTCGAAAAAGTGCGCCCGCCCTACAACGTCAACGTGCTGACCCAGATCGCCGCCGAATTCGCGCTCGACCACATCGAAGTGCTCAACGACCAGGCCACCGTGCTGGTGGCCGCGCGCGAACAATTGCGCACCGACCTGTCGGCCCTGCCGGGCGTGACCGTGTTTCCCTCGTCCGCCAATTTCCTGCTGGTCCGCGTGCCGGATGCCGAGGCTTCCTGCGCAAAACTCCTGGCAAATAAGGTGATGGTGAAAAATGTGAGTAAAATGCACGGACTGGCTAATTGCATTCGCGTCACCGTGAGTACGCCCGAAGAAAACACCGCATTTTTCAATGCCCTGAAGGCATCATTGAACTAATCGCATCAGCCAAACCAGCACATCGAGCAAGCCCATGACCCGCACCGCAGAAATTACCCGCAACACCAACGAGACGCAGATCCGCGTCGCCATCAATCTTGACGGTACCGGCAAGCAAAAGCTCAACACCGGCGTGCCTTTCCTGGACCACATGCTGGACCAGATCGCCCGCCACGGCCTGTTCGACCTGGAAGTCGAGTGCGTGGGCGACCTGCACATCGACGCCCACCACACCGTGGAAGACACCGGCATTACCCTGGGCATGGCGGTGGCCAAGGCCATCGGCGATAAAAAAGGCATCGTGCGCTACGGCCATTCCTACGTGCCGCTGGACGAAGCGCTCTCGCGCGTGGTGATCGATTTCTCCGGTCGCCCGGGGCTGGAAATGCACGTGCCCTGGACCCGCGCCGTGATCGGCACCTTCGACGTCGACCTGACCCTGGAATTTTTCCGCGGCTTCGTCAACCACGCCCTGGTCACCCTGCACATCGACAACCTGCGCGGCACCAATGCCCACCACCAGTGCGAAACGGTGTTCAAGGCCTTCGGCCGCGCGCTGCGCATGGCCACCACGCTCGACGAGCGCGCCGCCGGCACCATTCCATCGACCAAAGGCAGCCTGTAAGCGTCGACGAACAAACCCTGTTAAAGCTATGAATAAAATTGTTGTGGTCGACTACGGCATGGGCAACCTGCGCTCGGTGGCGCAAGCCCTGCGCGCGGTCGCTCCCGAAGCGGACGTGAAAATCTCCGGCGATCCGGCCGACATCGACGCGGCCGACCGTATCGTGCTGCCCGGCCAGGGCGCCATGCGCGACTGCATGCGCAGCCTGCGCGAGTCCGGCGTGGAAGAAGCGCTGCTGCGCGCCGCCAAGAGCCGTCCGATGATGGGCGTGTGCGTGGGCGAGCAGATGCTGTTCGATGTGAGCGAGGAAGGCGATACGCCCGGCCTGGGCCTGCTGCCCGGCAAGGTGGTGCGCTTCCAGCTCGAGGGCCGCCTGCAGGAAGACGGTTCGCGCTTCAAGGTGCCGCAGATGGGCTGGAACCGCGTGCACCAGCTGCGCCCCCACCCCCTGTTCGAAGGCGTGGCCGACAATAGCTACTTCTATTTCGTGCACAGCTACTACGTGCAGCCGGCCGATCCGGCCCTGATCGCCGCCGAGACCGACTACGGTGCGCCGTTTTGCTGCGCGGTGGCGCAAGATAACCTGTTCGCCACCCAGTTCCACCCCGAGAAAAGCGCGGCCGCCGGCCTGCGCATGTACCAGAATTTCGTCAGCTGGAAACCCTGAGGTCTTGTCCTCGCTTCACTTTTAACTTAACCGATACCGATCATGCTGCTCATTCCTGCCATCGACCTCAAAGACGGTCACTGCGTTCGCCTGAAACAGGGCGATATGGAACTCGCCACCGTTTTTTCAGAAGATCCCGCCGAGATGGCGCTGCACTGGCTCAAGCAGGGCGCGCGCCGCCTGCACCTGGTCGACCTGAACGGCGCTTTTGCCGGCAAGCCGAAGAACGAGGCGGCCGTCAAATCCATCCTGCAAGTGGTGCAGGAATTCGCCGTCGATAACGACATCGACGAGATCCCGGTCCAGCTGGGCGGCGGCATCCGCGACCTCGACACCATCGAGCGCTACCTGGACGACGGCATCACCTACATCATCGTCGGCACCGCCGCGGTAAAGAACCCCGGCTTCCTGCACGACGCCTGCGGCGCCTTCCCCGGCCACATCATCGTCGGCCTGGACGCCAAGGACGGCAAGGTCGCCACCGACGGCTGGAGCAAGATGTCCGGCCACGAAG
>CAMLHI010000033.1 GCA_946479705.1 uncultured Oxalobacteraceae bacterium | reverse complement strand
GGCATTGCCTACACCATCGAATTGCTGCCCTGGAAACGCGCCTACACGGTCGCGCCGCGGCGCGCCGACGCATGCAATCGCGCCGTCCCCGATCCCGTGATCGCGCGCCTGAACGAGGCGGTGCGCGACATCGCCCGCGACGGCACGGCCCGCCGCATCGAGCGCCAGTACGAACCTTAAACGGAAGCCTGGACGATGGGAATGCTGCGCCGCTGCGCTCCCGCGGCGCGCGCGCGCAGCTGGCCGCAGCCGCCGTCGACATCCTGCCCGGCCGAATCGCGCAGCTTGGTCAGCACGCCGCGCTGGTGCAGGGTGTGCGCGATGGCGCGCGCCTTGTCCCAGCTGGGGCGGCGGAAGGCCAGATCGGGGATGGTGTTGTAGGGGATCATATTCAGCACCGCATATTTCCCCTTGAGCAAACGGACGATGCCGTCGAGTTCATCCTCGCCATCGTTGACGCCGTCGAGCAGGGTCCACTGGTATTGCACCGGGTAGCCGCTCAGGCGCGCATAGGTTTCGCCCTGTTCGACCAGTCGGTCCGGGCTGATGCGGGGCGCGCGCGGCAGCAGTTCGGCGCGCAAGGCTTCCTTGGTGGTATGCAGCGACAGCGCCAGTGCCGGCTTCACCGGCCCCAGCGGCAGGCGCTCGAACACGCGCGCGTCGCCCACGGTGGAAAACACCAGGTTCTTGTGGCCGATATTGCCTTCGGTGCCCAGCAGCGCGATGGCATCGAGCACATTGTCGAGGTTATGGGCCGGTTCGCCCATGCCCATGAACACCACTTTTTTTACCGGACGCAGGCTGCGCGCCAGCGCCACCTGGGCAATGATTTCGCCACTGCTGAGCTGGCGGATCAAGCCATCGCGCCCGGTCATGCAGAACTGGCAGCCGACCGCGCAGCCG
Organism: uncultured Oxalobacteraceae bacterium; assembly: GCA_946479705.1. The sequence goes on along the minus strand of CAMLHI010000033.1, from coordinate 12,835 downwards.
ACCTGGCTGGACACGCACAGGCCGTCGCGCGGCAGCAGCACGCTTTCGACCATCTGGCCGTCGGCCAGGCCCACCAGCAGGCGCGCCGAGCCGTCCTCGCCCGCATGGCTGGACACCAGGGTCGCCATCGCCGCCAGTTCGGCGTCGAGGCCGGCCAGGCCGGCGCGCACCGCCAGCGGCAGGAAGTCGGCCGGACGGCGCCGGCCCTGGTCGCGCGGACGGCCCAGCACCCAGTCGCGCAGCACGCGCTGTTCGTGCAGGGGCAGGGCGCCGAGCTCGCGCAGGCGCTGGCGGATGGTATCGAGCTGCATGGCGGACGGGAAGTGTGGGGTGGAGCGGGCAACAAAAAACCCGCGGTCTCGCACAGCGCGACGCGGGTCATCCATACTGCGGAGCGGCTGGGCTCAAGGGTGGTGCCGGGAGCCGGAATCGAACCGGCACGCTGTTTCCAGCGCGGGATTTTGAGTCCCGTGCGTCTACCTATTCCGCCATCCCGGCAACGCGACCCGCATTATGGCCGATTTGGCTAGCTTGGGCAACTCTTTCGCCACTTGCGGAATTGCTTAGTGTCACCGGCAGCGGGATCGGCGTATCATCTCGGCTACCCTTGGCTATCCCGCCTGCCCCGCCGGCTGGCGTGCACGATGAAGAACACAAAGATCCGCGAAATAATTCTCGGCAAAGCGCTCGACCCGATGAAGAGCGAGACGCGCCACTCGATGGCCCTGGTGGCTTTCCTGGCCTGGGTCGGCCTCGGCGCCGACGGCCTGTCCTCCTCGGCCTACGGGCCGGAAGAAACCTTCCATGCCCTGGGCGGGCACACCCACCTGGGCCTTTACATGGCCATTGCCACCGCCGTGACGGTGTTCGTCATCGCGCTGGCCTACAACCAGGTGATCGAACTGTTCCCCACCGGCGGCGGCGGCTACCGCGTGGCCACCAAGCTGGTCGGCCCCTACCTCGGCCTGGTGTCGGGCTGCGCGCTGGTGCTCGACTATGTCCTGACCATCGCCATATCGATCGCCTCCGGGGTCGATGCGCTGGCCTCCTTCCTGCCGCTCGGCTTCCAGCCCTACAAGATATGGGCCTCGGCCTTCTTCATCGGGCTGCTGATCATCATGAACCTGCGCGGGCTGAAGGAAGCCATCCAGATCCTGCTGCCGATCTTCCTCGGCTTCGTCGCCACCCACCTGGTGCTGATTGTCTACGGCATCGTGGCGCACGCCTCGCACCTGCCCGACCTGATTCCCAGTACCATGGCCGAGACCAATGCCCTGGCCGGCAATATCGGCTGGACCGGCGTGGCCGGCATGCTGCTGCTGGCTTATTCGCAGGGCGGCGGTACCTACACCGGCCTGGAAGCGGTCTCCAACAACGTCAACCTGCTGGCCGAGCCGCGCGTACGCACCGGCAAGATGACCATGCTCTACATGGCCCTCTCGCTGGCCTTTACCGCTTCCGGCATCATCTTGCTGTACCTGCTGTGGGATGCCCAGCACGTGCCGGGCCAGACCCTGAACGCCTCCACCTTCAAGGCCATCATCGCCAGCATGGGCCTGGGCGGTCCGCTGCTCAACCAGATCGTGCTGGTGGTGGTGCTGGCCTTCGAGGCTGGCCTGCTGTTCGTGGCGGCCAATACCGGTTTCCTGGGCGGCCCCTCGGTGCTGTCGAATATGGCGGCCGATTCCTGGGTGCCGCACAAATTCCGCTACCTCTCGACCCGTCTGGTGACCCAGAACGGCATTCTGGTGATGGGTATTGCCGCGCTGGCGATCCTGTTCTGGACCGAGGGCAAGGTGACCCTGCTGGTGGTGCTGTACTCGATCTCGGTGTTCCTGACCTTTGCCATTTCGCTGTTCGGCCTGTGCCTGTACTGGTGGCAGGGCCGCAAGAGCCACAGCAAGGGCTGGATGCGGCGCCTGCTGCTGTCCCTGCTGGGCTTCGTGATCTGCGCCGGCATCCTGACGGTGCTGCTGTTCGAACGCTTTGCCGAAGGCGGCTGGGCCACGGTGGTGATCATCGGCGCCATCGCCCTGCTGTGCATTTCCATCCGCAAGCATTACCGCGCCACCAAGGAAGCCATCCACTCGGTCGACGAAGTGTTCGCCACCCAGCCCTTCGGCCCGGTCAAGGAGGCGGTCGAACCGAATCCGGAAGACCAGACCGCCGTCTTCATCGTCGGTTCCTCGCGCGGCGGCGGCCTGCATGCGCTGCTGTGGACCCAGCGCATGTTCCCCGGCCACTTCAAGAACTTCCTGTTCGTCAATGCCCGCACGGTCGATTCGCATGCCTATGGCGGCGAAGGGGCGATGGAGCAGATGCGCGAGGAAGCGGCCGAGACGCTGGAATTCTTCGTCGACTTTTGCCACAGCCATGGCATGGCGTCCTCGTCCTACCTGAGCTTCGGCACCGATGCGGTCGACGAGATCACCAAGCTGTGCGAAGAGATCAGCCACGAGTATCCGAACTCGATCTTCTTCACCAGCAAGCTGATCTTCTCGACCGACAACTGGTTCACCCGCGTGCTGCACAACCAGGCCGCCCTGGCCGTGCAGCGCCGCCTGCACCTGGAAGGCTTGCAGATGGTGATCCTGCCGATGAAAGTGTAGTCTTCAGGCCAGGCCGCCGTTGGCGCGCAGGATCTGGCCGTTGATCCAGCCGCCGTCCGGCCCCGCCAGGAAGGCCACTACGCGGGCGATGTCGTCCGGCTCGCCCAGGCGCTCCAGCGGCGGCATCTTTGCGAAGGCTGCGATGTCCTCGGCCGTCCTGCCCACTTTGAACAGATCGGTGGCGACCGGCCCCGGCGCTACCGCATTGACCGTGACCTGGCGACCGCGCAATTCCTTGGAGAACACCCGGGTCAGGGCTTCGACCGCGGCCTTGGTGGCCGTGTACACGCCATAGCCGGGCAGATTCAGTGCCACCAGGGTGCTCGACAGATTGACGATGCGGCCGCCGTCGCGGATGCGCCCAGCCGCTTCGCGCATGGTATTGAAACTCCCTTTGGTGTTGATGGCGAACTGTTCATCGAACAGCAGGTCGCTGCTGTCGTCCAGTGGCCCCATCTTGAGGATGCCGGCATTGTTGACCAGTACGTCGATCTTGCCCAGGCGCGCCTCGGTGGCGTCGAACAGGCGTCGCACCTGGTCGGCGTAGGCCACATCGGCCTGGACCGCGATGGCGCGTCCTCCCGCAGCGTTGAGCGAGGCGGCCAGGGCCTCTGCATCGCCAGCCCGGCTGGCGTAGTTGAGGACGACCGCGAAGCCGTCCGCCGACAGACGGGTGGCTATAGCGGCGCCAATGCCGCGCGAGGCGCCGGTGACGATGGCAACTTGTTGCTGTGGCTGGTTCATGCTGTTCTCCCTTGAGTTAAGTTGGCAGGAACATCATGGACTATTAGCTGCTTTTGATAATCAGGCTAAAATCGCCATCACTATTCCATTTATTTTAACAATAGGCTGGCCATGGACCGTTTCGAGGAAATGCGGGTATTTGTGCGGGTGAGCGACCGGCGCAGCTTCACCGACGCCGCCGAGGATTTGCAACTGCCGCGCGCCACCGTCACCAATGCCGTCAAGCGGCTCGAAGCGCGCCTGGGCACCCGCTTGCTGGAACGCACCACGCGGGTGGTCACGCCAACCCTGGACGGCGAGGCGCACTACCAGCGCTGCGTGCAGCTGCTGGCCGACATGGAGGAGGCCGAGAGTGCATTCCGCACCGGCGTGCCGAAGGGCTTACTGCGGGTGAACATGAGCGGCACCCTGGCGCGCTACTTCGTGGTGCCAGCCTTGCCGGCCCTGCTCGAACGCTATCCGGAACTGGAGCTGCACATCGGCGAGGCCGACCGCGTGGTCGACCTGGTGCGCGAGGGCGTCGACTGCGTGCTGCGTGCCGGCAGCCTGCACGATTCCTCGATGGTGGCGCGGCGCGTGGCGCTGCTCGAGCAGGTCACGGTGGCCAGTCCGGCCTACCTGGCGCGGCATGGCGCGCCGGCCACGGTCGAGCAGCTCTCCGCCCACCGTGCGGTCAATTTCATCTCGACCGCGACCGGCAAGCCGTTTCCGCTGGACTTCGATGTCGATGGCGTGAACCGCCAGCTGACGCTGCCCTCGACGGTGTCGGTATCCGGGGTCGAGGCCTACACAGCCGCTTGCCTGGCCGGTCTCGGGCTGGTGCAGTTGCCGCGCTATCACGTCCGCGCCGAACTGGAGCAGGGTCTGCTGACGGTGCTGCTGCCCGGCTGTCCGCCGCGGCCCTTGCCGGTCAGCGTGCTGTATCCGCACAGCCGCCAGCTGTCGCCGCGCGTACGCCTGTTCGCCGACTGGCTCAGGGAGCTGTTTGCGGCGCGGGGCGGCGTCGCTGGTATAGCTTGAAGCGCTCGTCGTGGTCGGTGGCGCGCTTGCCTTGCCACAGCAGCGTCCAGTCCGCCGCGCCGTGCGGCAGCAGCAGTTCGCGCTCGTCGCGCAGCTTGACGCTGTCCTGCAGCAGCAACAGTTCGCAGCTGCCGCCATTGGCACTGCCGGAGAAGGGCAGCTCGCCATAGAAGGCCAGCGAGGCGCGCTGCGGCCGGCCGACATTGGCATCGATGCAGCGTGTGCCTGGCGGAATCTGTTCGGCGATCTGGCGGGCCACGGTGGCGTAGCTCTTGCTGTAGTTCAGGTCGGGCAGGAACAGGGTGGTCAGCATCACCCACAGCAGGATCAGGCCGCCCGAAGACAGCACCACCGCGCGCCATAGCACCGAGGGGCGGCGCGACAGGCGCCAGTGCACCAGCGCGATCCAGCCGACGCTGGCGATGGCCGCCACGACGAAGGCCAGGATGCCGAATTCGGGCTTGTAGCCGGGCAGCAGCTTGAGCACGTTTTTGGCGAACTGCGCCGGCCAGCCGGTCAGACGCGCGCCCCAGAACAGCCACACCACGGCGGCGATCATGGTCAGTACCATCACCGAGAACCAGTCGATGGCGTTAATGGCGCCGCGCTTGACCGTGGGCAGCCCGAACGCGGCCATGATGGCCAGCGGCGGCAGCAGGCGCAGCAGATCGCCATTGTCCGGGGCCGGGTCGCACAGGATCAGCCCGGTGAGGGCGCCGACGAAGAACAGCGGCAGCACGATGTGCAGCAGGTGGTTCTGGCGGCGCCAGGCGTAGATGGCCCAGGCCGCGAACGGCCAGGCCGGCCAGAAGAACCACAGGCCCACGCGCAGCAGAATCTTGACCGAGTTGGCCGAGGGCAGCGCGATTTCGCCGGCGTTCCAGTTCAGCCACATGGCCACCGGCGCGATACCGTCCGGGCGCAGCAGGCCGGCCGGCACGATCCAGATGGCAGCGATGCACAGCGCGGCCAGCACGGCCACGCCCATGTGGGCCAGGGCGCGCGCCGGCGGCATGTCCAGGAAGCGGGTCGACAGGAATAGGGTCAGCAGCAGCAGCAGCGGCGTGGGAATGCCGCGCGCCAGGGTCAGCCCGCCCAGCGACATGCCGATCAGGATGGCGTTGCGCGGCGACGGGGTTTCGACGTAGCGCACGGCGCGATACAGGAAGTAGGCCAGCAGCGCGCCCTGCAGGGTCACGGCCAGAGTTTCGTGGCTGAACATCAAGAGGCCCAGGCAGCCGAGGTAGATCAGCAGGGCGGTGTCGGCCAGGGTGCGGCCGTAGTCGTCCGGTTCGGGCTGGCCGCCGAAGGCCAGGCGCAGGGGCTGGGCTTCGGGCCGCCGGCCCAGGTGGAAGGCGGTGTACCAGACCGAGGTGGTGCCGATGACGAAGATGGCCATGGTCGACAGGCGCGCGGCCATGACGTCGCCCAGCAGCCAGCCGAACAGCTTGATGCACACGGCGCCGAACCAGAATGCCAGCGGGCCTTCGTCGGCCACCGGCAGGCCGGCGATATTGGGCAGCAGCCAGTCGTTCAGGCTGCCGTGCGCCATGGTCCACATGATGCCGAAGCCGCTGGCATCGTCCTTCCACAGCTCGCGCCCGATCAGGCCTGGCAGGATGTACAGCAGGCCCAGGGCATACAGGACCCAGCGCGGCAGGGCAAGGGTGGCGGCGGCGGCAAGACGGACTGGTTTCATCGATAGCGCAGGGGAGTCGGAAATGATGGGGCGTAGGTGCCCCGTAGTATCAACGAAAAAAAAGCAGCCGTGGGCTGCTTTTTTTGTACGGCACGGTGAAGCTTAGCCGTTGGCGACGGCGGTCTTGGAACCGACTGCGCCGAATTTCTGGCGGAATTTCTCGACGCGGCCGGCGGTGTCGACGATCTTGTGCTTGCCGGTGTAGAACGGGTGCGATTCAGCCGACACCTCGATCTTTACCAGAGGATAGTCTTTACCTTCGTGGTTGATCGTTTCGCGGGTGGCGATGGTCGAACGGGTGATGAATTTGAAGTCGCACGACAGGTCGTGGAACACGACTTCGCGGTAATCTGGGTGGGTATTGACTTTCATGGGATTGCCTCGGTTGGTTAGGTAGCCAAACAGCACTTCGGCGGTCATACCTGCTTCTTGACCCGATTGCCGCTCACTTGCCTGGGTTTACATGCTGCGAACCGGCGATTATACCGTGCTTGGTGGCCCAAGGCAATCCTGGCTAGCGCCGCTGTTGTTCGGTAATTAATTTTTCCAGGCGCTCAAAGCGGGCGTCCAGGCGCTGGTTCTGGGCGTCCATGCGCTGGAACTTCGCGTCGAACTCCTGTAAATGGGCATCGACGCGGTCGCTGCGGGCGTTCACTTGGCTGAACAGCATGACCGCGGTACCACTGAAGCCGAGGATCAGGGTAACGCAGGTGGCCGCGATCCATTTGTACATGCCGGCCATGTCCCGCTTGAAGTCAGCGCGCAACTCGGCCATGTCCTGCTTGAATTCAGCCCGCAACTCTGCCATTTCTTGCTTGAATTCAGCCCGCAACTCTGCCATTTCTTGCTTGAATTCAGCCCGCAACTCTGCCATTTCTTGCTTGAATTCAGCCCGAAACTCGGCCGCGCGCACTGCCCATCGTGCGTCCAGCCGTTCCAGGTCCGCCTTGGTGGCCAGCGTAGGCAGGATGGTATCGAAGCGCGTTTCAAGCACCACCAGCCGCCGGTCCAAACCTCGTTCATCGTCATCCATTCCGTCCGCCATGCGCATGTGTGCCTCCCGTTTGGACCAGTCTAGGGTTGGAGAGTTCAACAGGCATGAGCTGCCTCTATCGTGCGCACGGAACGAAAAAAGGGTGGCTCGCGCCACCCTTTTTTCCTGCACTTCCGGCGGAAATTAGCCGCCGCGGCGCATCAGGTCGAAGAACTCGTTGTTGTTCTTCGTTGCCTTCATCTTGTCGAGGATGAACTCCATCGCTTCGATCTCGTCCATCGAGTACAGCAGCTTGCGCAGGATCCAGATCTTTTGCAGCTGGTCGGCCTTGATCAGCAGTTCCTCGCGGCGGGTGCCGGACTTGTTCAGGTTGATCGCCGGGTAGACGCGCTTCTCGGCCAGACGGCGCTCGAGGTGCACTTCCATATTGCCGGTGCCCTTGAATTCTTCGTAGATCACGTCATCCATGCGCGAACCGGTCTCGATCAGGGCGGTGGCGATGATGGTCAGCGAACCGCCTTCCTCGATGTTGCGGGCGGCGCCGAAGAAACGCTTCGGACGCTGCAGCGCGTTGGCATCCACGCCGCCGGTGAGCACCTTGCCCGATGCCGGGATCACGGTGTTGTAGGCGCGCGCCAGGCGGGTGATCGAGTCCAGCAGGATGATCACGTCCTTCTTCATTTCGACCAGGCGCTTGGCTTTTTCCAGCACCATCTCGGCAACTTGCACGTGGCGCGTGGCCGGCTCGTCGAAGGTCGAGGCGACCACTTCGCCGCGCACCGAACGCTGCATCTCCGTCACTTCCTCGGGACGCTCGTCGATCAGCAGCACGATCAGGGTGCAGTCCGGATGGTTGGCGGTGATCGCATGGGCGATGTGCTGCAGGATCACCGACTTGCCCGACTTGGGCGAAGCCACCAGCAGGCCGCGCTGGCCTTTGCCGATCGGGGCGATCAGGTCGATGATGCGGCCGGTGATGTTTTCCTGGCCATTCATTTCGCGCTCCAGGCGCAGCGGCTCGTTCGGGTGCAGCGGCGTCAGGTTCTCGAACAGGATGCGGTGCTTGGACGCTTCCGGCGATTCGCCGTTGACCTTGTCGACCTTGACGAGCGCGAAATAGCGCTCGCCATCCTTGGGCGTGCGCACTTCGCCTTCGATCGAGTCGCCGGTGTGCAGGTTGAAGCGGCGGATCTGCGAAGGCGAAATGTAGATATCGTCGGTGGAGGCCATGTAGCTGGCGTCGGGCGAGCGCAGGAAGCCGAAGCCGTCCGGGAGCACCTCGAGGGCGCCGTCGCCGAAAATCTGTTCGCCCGATTTCGCGCGCTTTTTCAGGATCGCGAACATCAGCTCTTGTTTGCGCAGCCGCGCTGCGTTGTCGATATCGAGGCCGATCGCCATCTCCAGGAGAGCGGAGACGTGCATTGCCTTCAGTTCAGATAAATGCATGGGTTGGAGTCCCGTGACGGGAAGTAAAGGTAGGGGAGGGAACTGCGTGGGTTAATCAAGTGGGGAAGATCGCAGTAGAGGCTGCTCCGCTTCCCGGCCAGACAAGACGGCAGTGCGGGCGCGCTGCCGTCGGGTTTTTTTATTTAGATGTTGCTGTCGATGAAGGACGTCAGCTGGCCCTTGGCCATGGCGCCGACCTTCTGGGCCGCCGCCACGCCGTTCTTGAACAGGATCAGGGTCGGGATGCCGCGGATGCCGAACTTGGCCGGCACTTGCTGGTTCGCGTCGACGTCCAGCTTGGCGATCAGGATCTTGCCGTCGTATTCCTTGGCGACTTCTTCGAGGATCGGGCCGATGGCCTTGCATGGACCGCACCACTCGGCCCAGAAATCGACCAGCACCGGACGCTCGGATTTGAGCACGTCCGCTTCGAAGGATGCATCGCTAATGTGTTTGATATTTTCGCTCATGTTTTCCTCAATGAGAGGTAAGGGGTCAATAACGCCTGGGAGATAAGCCGTCCTGCTTCGGTGAGCCAGCTTCCTTTTTTTTCTTGCAACACAGAGGTGGAGACCTTGTGTGCAAATTCAATATTTGGAGGGCTGCGAGAGGGTGTCAGGCGGGGATTTAGCCGAAATAATAACCCATTTTCCGGAAAGGGGCGTGAGATTGTGCGAATTCTCGTGGGCGGGCACGTTCCCGGCTCACAGCGCGACGGCAGCGGCGATCTCGTCGAGCAGGGGATGCAGGCGCGCCACCAGCGCGCGCGCCGCCGGCAGTTCGTCCTGCGCGGGCAGCTTTTCCAGCCGTTCGCACAGCTCGCCCATGCCGAAGGCGCCGACGATGCGCGCGGCCGACTTGATGCGGTGGCCCAGCTCGCGGACGCGGGCGATGTCGCCGCTGGCCAGGCAGGCATCCATCTCGGCCAGGCCGGCGCGCGTGCTGTCGATGAATTTGCCGGCGAACTTGCGGACCTTGGCCGGATCGGCGCCGATCAGCTCTTCCAGCACCGCCAGCTCGATCGCCGCGGCCACGCTCAGCCGACCGTGCCGGTGAACTGGTACAGGTGGCCTGGATGCCACAAGGTCGCCACCGAGGCGATCCGTCCGAGCGAGCGGGTGGTGCGCCGGAGGACCAGGCAACAGTGCTGCCCGGCCAGGTCCAGCATCGCGGCCACCGCTTGCGGCGCGGCCAGCGCTTCGATGGTGAAGCTGGCGTCCTGCAGCGGCGCGGCCGCCATCAGGTGCTGGCTGGGGGTGATGGCCTTGAAGTCCTGGCGCAGGTACTCGGGCGCGCAGGCCGGGTTGACCCAGCGGTCCTCGACCTGCATCGGCACGTCGTTCTCGAAGTGCACGATCACCGAGTGGAACAGCGGCGCGCCATCGTCGAGGGCGAACTGGGCGGCCAGCAGCTCGGAGGCGGCGGCTTGTTCGAGCAGGTGCAGGCGGCTGGCGTGGCGGTGGCCGCGCGCGCGCACCTCGTCGGCGATGCTGCGGATATCGACCAGGCTGGCCTGGATCTTTTGCGGCGCCACGAAGGTGCCCGAACCTTGGCGGCGCACCAGCACCTGCTCGGCGGTGAGCTCGCGCACGGCGCGGTTGACGGTCATGCGCGAGACGCCGAACTGGCGCACCAGCGCCTGCTCGGACGGCACCACGTCGCCTTCCTGGTAGCGGCCGGCGGCGATTTCGCCCAGCAGGTAGTCTTTGATGCGCTGGAAAATCGGCGTGGTCTCTTGCACGATCTGCTCTTCCACACTACGCTCCGAATGCCAGCCTAAACCCGGATTCTAGCACTGGCGGGGAGTGCCTCGAATTCGAAAGCAAGCACCGGAGTGCGGGGCGGGGCGGCGATGGCTAGGATCGGTTGCATTCCATGACAGGAGCCACACCATGCAAGCGCACAGCGACACTTCCCCTTATGCCAGCGACGAGGCGCGCTGGGCGGCCGTGCAGCGGCGCGATCCGGACGCCGACGGCCAGTTTTACTATTCGGTCAGCAGTACCGGCGTGTACTGCCGCCCCTCGTGCGCGGCACGGTCCGCTCTGCGCCGCAACGTGGCCTTCCACGCCAGCTGCGCCGACGCCGAGCGCGCCGGCTTCCGGCCCTGCCTGCGCTGCAAACCCGACCAGCCGCCGCTGGCCGAACGCCACGCGCAGGCGGTGGCCCAGGCCTGCCGCCTGATCGATGCCAGCGAGGAGGCGCCCGATCTGGACAGCCTGGCGCAAGCCTGCGGCATGAGCCGCTTCCACTTTCACCGTATCTTCAAGCAGCACACCGGCATCACCCCCAAGGCCTACGCGGCCGCGCGCAAGGCCGGGCGGCTGCAGCACGAATTGGCGCGGGGCGGCAGCGTCACCGAGGCGATGTACGCGGCCGGCTTCAATTCGAGCGGACGCTTTTACGCGGACGCGCCGGCGCGGCTGGGCATGACGCCGGGCGCGGCCCGTGCCGGCGGGGCGGGCGAAGCGATCCGCTTTGCCATCGGCGCCTGTTCGCTCGGAGCGATCCTGGTTGCTGCCACCGCCAAGGGCATTTGCGCGATCCTGATCGGCGACGACCCGGACCAGCTGGCGCGCGACCTGCAGGACCGCTTTCCCAAGGCCGAACTGATCGGCGCCGATGTCCAGTTCGAGCAGACCGTGGCGCGCGTAGTCGGGCTGGTCGAAACGCCGGCGCTGGGCCTGGACCTGCCGCTCGATGTGCGCGGCACCGCCTTCCAGCAGCGCGTGTGGGAAGCGCTGCGCCAGATTCCGGCCGGGCAGACCGTCAGCTACGCCGAACTGGCCGCGCGCCTGGGCATGCCGACCGCCGCGCGCGCCATTGCCGGCGCCTGCGCGGCCAATCCGGTGGCGGTGGCGATTCCCTGCCACCGGGTGGTGCGCACCGATGGCGGCCTGTCCGGCTACCGCTGGGGCGTGGAGCGCAAGCGCGCCCTGCTCGAACGCGAAGGCCAGCCGTGAACGCGTTCGACTGGGATGCCATCGGCGCGGAGCTCGACCGTTTCGGCTGCGCGGTCCTGCCTGGACTGCTGGATGCGGCGGAATGCCGCGCTTACGCCGATGCCTACGACGATGCGGCGCGCTACCGCAGCCGGGTGGTGATGGAACGCCACGGCTTCGGGCGCGGCCAGTACCGGTACTTTGCCTATCCGCTGCCGGCTTCGCTGCAAGGCCTGCGCACCCAGCTGTACGGGCCGCTGGCGGCCATCGCCGAGCGCTGGGAGCAGGCGCTCGGCAGCGACACGCGCTATCCGCCGCGCCACGCCGATTATCTGGCGCGCTGCCACGCCGCCGGGCAAACCCGCCCCACGCCGCTGATCCTGCGCTACGGCCCGGACGACTACAACTGCCTGCACCAGGACCTGTACGGCGACCACGTGTTCCCGCTGCAGGTGGCGGTGCTGCTGTCGCGTCCCGGCGAGGATTTCAGCGGCGGCGAATTCGTGCTCACCGAGCAGCGTCCGCGCATGCAGTCGCGCGTCGAAGTCGTGCCCCTGCGCCAGGGCGACGCGGTAGTGTTTCCGGTCAACCAGCGCCCGGTGCAGGGCACGCGCGGCGTCTACCGGGTCGCCATGCGGCACGGGGTGAGCCGCCTGCGCGGCGGCCAGCGCTTTACCCTCGGCATCATTTTTCACGACGCCCAATAGCCAAGCGAACTCGCATTTCCCTGAAAATTGTTTACATTGCGATCAGGCGCTGCGCGCTCACCAAACCTGATTGACATGGTTGTATAGACAACCTAGACTGAAAGCGCCTTCACCCCCAGGAGCTGTCATGACTACCGATCGCCATTCGGCCGACGACCCGCGTTTCGACGCCAGCCGGGTGATCCGCGCCCCGCGCGGCACCCAGTTGAGCTGCAAGAGCTGGCTGACCGAAGCGCCGTTTCGCATGCTGCAAAACAACCTCGACGTCGAAGTGGCGGAAAATCCGCAGCATCTGGTGGTCTACGGCGGCATCGGCCGTGCGGCGCGCAACTGGGCCTGTTTCGACCAGATCCTGGCGTCCCTGCGCACCTTGGAAGACGACCAGACCTTGCTGATCCAGTCCGGCAAGCCCGTCGGCGTGTTCCAGACCCACGCGGATGCGCCGCGCGTGCTGATCGCCAATTCCAACCTGGTGCCCAAATGGGCCACCTGGGAACACTTCAACGAACTCGATCGCCAGGGCCTGTTCATGTACGGCCAGATGACGGCTGGCAGCTGGATCTATATCGGCACCCAGGGCATCGTGCAGGGCACCTACGAAACCTTCGCCGAAGCGGGACGCCAGCATTTCGGCGGCGACTGGGCCGGGCGCTGGATCCTCACGGCCGGGCTGG
>CAMLHI010000032.1 GCA_946479705.1 uncultured Oxalobacteraceae bacterium | reverse complement strand
CCGCCACCGCCGCCGCCTCCACCGGCCCGGCCGGCCGCCAAGCCGGTGCGCCGCGGCGGCTGGCGCCGCTCGAAAATGGTGGCCGTGCCGCTGGCGCTGGCGGCCATCCTGTCGGCCTGCGCCTATTCGATCAGCGCGCACAAGAGCGAGGACAAGGCGGCCGCCAAGCCCCCCGTGCCGCTGGCGCCCGCGCCTGCGCCGAAAATCTCGCAAGCCCAGTTGCGCGAACTGTTCCAGGGCCGTCTCAAGGAAGTCGACCTGCTCAAGCGCTTCAACCTGGACCTGCGCGATAACGACTGGACCATGCAAGCCTTCCTCGACGACGAGGAAGCCGCCCGCTTCGACCGCATCTTGAAAGCCTTCGTGCAGACCCATCACATCAAATTCCCCGTGCACGCCAAGGTCGGCAGCGCCGAAGCCATGCTGCCCTTCCGCATCCGCGAAGTCGTCACCGGTTCCAACGCCAGCCTGGTGACCCAGGACGGCAAGCGCCTGTACGTGGGCGACGAACTGCGCGGCCTGCGCCTGGTGGCCATCGACGGCCACCAGTTGCAGTTCGACGGCGAACGCCGCATCAAGGTGAGCTGGTGATGCTGGGCGCCGACTTCCACACCGGCCTCGACGCCCGCCTGGACGCGCTGCGCCTGCAGCTGCCCGGCTGGACCGGCGCGCTGCCGCTGCGCCCCGGCTTCACCAGCAACGGCAAGGTCGCCCAGGTGCTCGGCACCCTGATCGAAGCGCACATGCCGCCGGTGCAGATCGGCGAACTGTGCCACCTGGTGAGCGAAAACGGCGGCGGCGCGCCGATGCTGGCCGAAGTGGTCGGCTTCACCGACAAGGCCGCCATCCTGTCCGCCCTCAGCCCGCTCGAAGGGGTCTCCAACCGCACCATCATCATTCCGCTGCGGCGCGCCCACACGGTCGAAGTGGGCGACCACCTGTTCGGCTGCGTGCTGGACGGCTTCGGGCGCATGATGCACCGCTCGCCGGTGGTCGCACCGACCGAAGGCACCTGGCGCGAAACGGTGCCGGTGATCCGCGACTCGCCCAAGGCCAGCGACCGCCCGCGCATCGCCACCCCGCTGTCCTCGGGAGTGCGCGCCATCGACGGCATGATCACCATGGGGGTGGGCCAGCGCATCGGCGTGTTCGCCGGTCCCGGCTGCGGCAAGACCACCCTGATGGCGGCGATCGCGCGCGGCTGCAAGGCCGATGTGGTGGTGTTCGGCCTGATCGGCGAGCGCGGACGGGAGCTGAACGAATTCCTCGAACACGAGCTGGACCCGGAACTGGTGGCCAAGACCATCATCGTGGTGGCCACCTCCGACCGCACCTCGATGGAGCGCTCGCGCGCCGCCTTCACCGCCACCGCCGTGGCCGAAGTGTTCCGCGCGCGCGGCCAGAAGGTGCTGCTGCTGGTCGACTCGCTCACCCGCTTTGCCCGCGCCCAGCGCGAAATCGGCCTGGCGGCGGGCGAGCCGCCGGCGCGCGGCGGCTTCACGCCCTCGGTCTACACCATGCTGCCGCGCCTGATCGAACGGGCCGGCTGCACGCCGGACGGCGCCATCACCGCCATGTATACCGTGCTGGTCGACGGCGACAATTCCTCCGACCCGATCGGCGACGAAGCCAAGTCCCTGCTCGACGGCCACATCTACCTGCGCTCGAAGCTGGCCGAACAGGGGCACTACCCGGCCATCGACGTCCTGTCCAGCATCAGCCGGATCATGGGCAACGTGGTCACGCGCGAGCATCGCGCCGCCGCCACCAAGTTCCGCGAGATGCTGGCGCGCTACCAGGAAATGGAACTGATGATCCGCCTGGGCGAATACAAGCCCGGGGTCGATCCGGTGGCCGACCGCGCGGTCGACATGCGCGACGACCAGATGGCCTTCCTGCGCCAGAACACCTCGACGCCGTCGGACTTCCAGGAAGCCATCGACCAGCTGATCGCGATGCAGAGGTAGCGCATGGCCGGTCTCAGAGGCTTCGGCGCCGCCAAGTCGAAACGCGAACCGGTCGAAGTGGCCGAACCCAAGCCGCAGGACAAGAGCCTGGACAAGCTGCTCGGCGTGCGCAAGCAGCGCCTGGACCGCATGGAGCGCGAACGGCGCGACGCCCGCACCGCCTGGCAGAGCGCGCGCGCCGACCTGCGCGAAGCCAAGCTGGCCTGGCGCGCGGCCATGGATGCGACCCGGGAGTTCTGGGCCCAGGCGCGCAAGGATTTCATGTCCATGGCCACCACCAGCGGCAACTACCAGAAATCCAAGGCCCAGTACGAGCGCATGAAGCTGGCCGCGGCCGACGAGCGCGTGCTGTGCATGGAAGCGCTGGACCAGTGCCGCATGCGGCGTTCGATGTTTTTCGCGGCGCGCAAGCGCGTGCTCGCGGCCAACCGGCAACAGGAAAAGCTGACCATCATCCGCGATGAACTGCGCCTGCTGCACCAACAGGAAGAGGGGTGACCATGTCCAAGATCCAGCCCAAGCCGCCCGGCCCGCCCGACGCGCCGCCGCCGAGGAAGCCGGCCGCCGGCGCGCCCCCGGCGCCGTTCACGCCGTTCACGCCGGCCAGGCCGCGCGCCACGGCCGTGGCGGTGGCGCCGGCGCGCCCGGCGCGTGCGGGCGCCGCTGCGTCAGCCTCGGAGCGCGCGCGCGACAGCGCCGCCGGCGAAGCGCGTGCCGATGCCGGCGCCCTCACCCGCTTCGATCCCTTGTTCAGCCCCTTCGATCAGGATGAGGAAGGCTCCGGCCGGCGCGGCGGCGCGTCCGGCGCCTCCACGGATGCCGCCGGCGCGCTCGACCAGGAACTCGACAGCGCCGAACTGGCGCGCCTGCTGCCGGTGGGCGGCAACGACGGCATCTTCGACGTGGCCCTGCCGGGCGGCGAGCGCCTGGGCGTGGTCGTCAGCGGCCAGTCCGGATCGCTCTCCTACCTGCTTTCGCCCTCGACGGAAAAGCTGGGCGCGCGCCTGCGCCGCCAGCGGATGGAACTGGAATCCCGTGTGGAGCGACTAACACACAGAAATGTGAACATTACCGTGTTGTAAAGCGTCGGCAGGTCCGGGGCTGCACGGTCAATCCGATCAATGCCGTCCTCACCGCCGCCGACCATGCCCGATACCCTTCTCCGCCCGCCTGCCGTGATCCTCGTGGATGCCCAGGCCACGCCGGCGCCGCTGAGCGCGGTCCGCCTGGACGAAGACGAAGTGCGGCTGGCGCGCACGGTCGGGCGCGGCTGTTCCTGCGCGCTGATGGATACGCCGGTGCGCTTCCACGCCGAACCCGCGCAGGACCGCGGCGACTGGGCCGGCGCCCTGGTGCTGGCCGGTCCCGGCGGGCCGATCGCCCTGCGGGATGGCGCGCGCCTGCTGCGCGGCCTGACCGGCATCGATCCCGGCCAGGCGGCCAGCCAGCCCTGGCTGGCCGCATCCCTGGCCGGCCGTCTTGCCGCCACTCCCCTGGCCGGCTTCGCCATCGGCACCGGCGCCGCCAGTGGCAGCCACTGCCTGCGCCTGTCGCTGCGTTCGCGCACCCACCAGGTCAGCACGCTGGCGCGCGCCACGGTGCCGGCCTGGCTGGACTTCCTCGCACGCAGCGCATGGCAGCCGGAACGCGCCCCGGCGCTGCCCTGGCTGGCCGTTTCCAGCCGGGCCACGGTGCTGCTGGCCCGTCACACCCTGGCCGCCGGCGCCCTGCGCAGCCTGGCGCCGGGCGACGTGATCCTGCCCGACAACCCGCTGTTCCGCCCCGACGGCAGCGGCCGCATTCAGCTGGGCGGGCGCGCCGTCGGCGTGCGCTACCTGCCGCCCAATTCTCTCGAACTTTTTGATGTGGAGCACAACGTGACAACAGACGACGAGCAGTACGCCGCAGCGCAGGACGATCAGGACGATCAGGACGATCAGCACGATCAGCACGATCAGGACGACGGCAGCGGCGAAGCCGCCGAGGCCAGCGAAGCCGCCGAGGCCATCTTTGCCGACATCGACGCCGCGCCGGAAGCGGCCGCGCCGCGCCATGAAGAACTCGACGGCCTGCCGGTGACCCTGCACTTCGAGCTGGGCCAGGTGTGCCTGCCGCTGGGCGAGCTGCGCACCCTCGGTCCCGGCGCGGTAGTGCTGTTCGAGGGCGGCTCGCCGGCCTCGGTGGCCATCGTCAGCGGCGGCCAGACGGTCGGGCGCGGCGAGATCGTCGACGTGGCCGGCCAGCTCGGCATCCGCCTGACGCGCTGGAGCGCGCCATGCTGACCAACCAGTTCGACGTCGTCTCGTTTTCGCTGCTGCTGGCGCTGCTGTCCTTCATTCCCATGCTGGTCGTGACGACCACCTCGTTCCTGAAGATCTCGCTGGTGCTGATGGTGCTGCGTAATGCGATCGGCGTGCAGCAGGTGCCGCCCACCCTGGCCATCTACGGCATCGCGCTGGCCATGAGCGTGTTCGTGATGGCGCCCACGGTGCAGCAGGTGGGCCAGCGCGTGATGGCCATCGATACCGCCAGCGGCACCCAGCGCACCGCCCCGCTGCTGGAGCATCTGGGCGACGCCTTCACGCCCCTGCGCGACTTCATGCTCAAGACCAGCCGGCCGGAACACCGCGAACTGTTCCTCAACTCGGCCAAGAAGCTCTGGCCCAAGGAGATGGCGCAGAAAGCCAGCACCAGCGACGCCCTGATCCTGGTGCCGGCCCATGTGGTGTCGGAGCTGCAGGCCGGCTACGAGATCGGCTTTTTGATCTACATCCCCTTCGTGGTGATCGACCTGCTCATCTCCAACCTGCTGATGGCGCTCGGCATGCAGCAGGTCAGCCCGCAGACCATCACGATTCCGCTCAAGCTGCTGCTGTTTACCCTGGTGGACGGCTGGGCCAAGCTGCTCAACGCGCTCGCCCTGTCCTACCTCTAACCCGCTGTCAACCCGATAGGTGTCTCCATGGCCGAAACGCTCAATTTTTTCCAGCAGGGTCTGCTGCTGTCGATCATGCTGTCGGCGCCGCCGCTGGTGATCGCCGCCGCCTGCGGCATGGTGGTCTCGCTGCTGCAGGCGGTCACCCAGATCCAGGACCAGACCCTGCCCTACGTGGTCAAGCTGGTGGCCGTGGGCGCCACCCTGGCACTGATGGGCCGCTGGATCGGCGTCGAACTGATCGAGCTGACCAACCTGGCGTTCACGCTGGTGCCGGACGTCGGACGCTGAGGCGATGCAATCGTCCTTACTGCTCGACATCCAGCACGCGGCCATGAGCATGGCGCTGGTGGCGCCGCGCGCCATCGTCTGCCTGATGATCCTGCCCGGCTTCAGCCTGAACGTGCTGCAAGGCGCGGCGCGCTACCTGGCCGCCATGGCCCTGGTGCTGCCGGCCGTGGTGCCGACCTTCCTGCACCTGCAGGAGACCCCGCCCGAACTGCTCGTCATCATGATGCTGGCCATGAAGGAAGCCATGGTCGGCCTGCTGATGGGCGTGATGCTGGCGGTGCCGTTCTGGGTCGTCCAGTCGGTCGCCGCGATCCTCGACAGCCAGCGCGCGGCGGTGCAGGTACAGGCCAACAACTCCTCGGTCGACAAGGATGCCAGTGCGCTCGGCGGCATGCTGCTGCAGGCCACCATGATCGTGATGATCCAGGCCGGCCTGTTCGTGGCGCTGGCGCGCATCCTGATCGAAAGCTACGGGGTGTGGCCGGCCTTCCAGTTCACCCCGCCCTTCGAGGCGGGCCACATGGCGGTGCTGGTCAAGCGCTTCGGCGAATTCTTTTGGCATGTGATCGTGTACGGCGCCCCGGTCATCATTCCGCTGCTGTTCGTCGAGTTCGCCTTCGCCATGGTGGGGGTGTTCGCTTCCAACCTGCAGGTGTCCTCGGCCTCGGCGCCGGTCAAGAGCCTGGTCGGCATGTTCGTCCTGCTGGTGTTCTGGCCGACCCTGTCGCATTACGTCACCGGGGATTTCGCCCGCCTGCTCGACATCATGGCCGAGCTGTTGCAAGTCAGTCCGCGCGGCGCGGCTGGATAGGAGCGCGCCGTGAGCGACGATAAAACCGAAGAACCCACAGAAAAGAAGATCGACGACGCCCGCCTGAAGGGCCAGATCGCCATGAGCCGCGACCTGGCCAAGCTGGGACCGCTGCTGGTGGTGGCCGAGATCGCCTTTCTCACCGAACCGCTGTGGCGCCAGTCCATCCATTCGCTGATGGAGCTGAGCATCATGCGGGTCGGCCAGCCCTTCCTGCCGGCGCTGATGGAAACCCTGACCGGCGCCGGCATCTTCCTGGCCATCGTCTTCATGCTGTGCTTCGTGGTGTGCATTCCGGTCGGGGTGATTTCGCACTGGGGCCAGTTCGGCGTGCTGATCGCGCCCGAAGCGGCCACCATGAAGTTCGACAAGCTCAATCCGGTCAATGGCTTCAAGGGGCTGGTATCGAAGAAAAAGCTGGTCGAAGTGCTGATCTCGATCGGCAAGGCTAGCCTGATCGGCTGGATGGTGTACGGCATGGTGCGCTCCGAGCTGCCGTCCATCATCCACCTGGCCGGCGGCTCGCCCGAGGATGTCTACGGCGGCTTCCTGACCTTGCTGCGCGCCGTGTTCCATACCCTGATTATCGCTTGCCTGGTCATCAGCGTCGTCGACTTCGCCATCCAGAAGGTGTTTCACAAGAAGGAGCTGATGATGGACATGGAAGAGATCAAGCGCGAACACAAGGAATCCGAGGGCGACCCGATGGTCAAGGGCAAGCGCAAGCAGCTGGCGCGCGAATGGGCCAACGAGGCGCCGGCCGCGCGCACCGAAAGCGCCAACGCGGTGGTGGTCAACCCGACCCACTTCGCGGTGGCCATGTTCTACGACCCGACCGAGCCGATGGTGCCGGTGGTGCTGGCCAAGGGCAAGGACGAGATCGCCCATGCCATGATCGAACGCGCGCGCGAGTGCAATATCCCGGTCATCCGCCATGTATGGCTGGCGCGCACCCTGTATGCCACCGCCCAGCCCGATACCGTGGTGCCCAAGTCGAGCTATGAAGCGGTGGCCCAGGTCTACGCGGTGGTGCACGAGCTGGTCGCGCTGGGCGACACCGGGCGCGAAGTGGAACTGGAAAGCCGGGGCGAGCCGCCCGAAGCTTACCGGGAGGCGCGATGAAGGCCAAGGAGCTGGCCCCTACGCCAGCGCGCCCCGCCGCACCCGCGCCAGTACCTGTCCCCGCGGCGGCGCCCGCGCGGGCCGCGCCCGGCCCGGCGCTGCGGCCCGCGAAGCCGCTGCCGCTGCCGCGCGGCGAGGCAATGCGCAAGCTCGCCATGGACCTGCTGTACGAGACGGCCGCGGAAGGCCCGCAACGGCCCGAACGCGACGAGATCGGCGGCCTGCTCGAGCCGCGTCCCAGGCGCGCCCGGCCGAAGCCGCGCCTTGCGCCGCCGCCGCCGCCTCCGCGCGTGCCCATCGTGCCCGAGCCCGAGCCGCTGCTCGACAGCGGCGACAAGCTGCACCGCGTCGCCGTCGTGGCCGATATCTACCTCCTGCCGCCGCATCCGCCCCGGCTGGGGCGCGCCGGCACCGTGCCGGCGCTGCGCCCCAAGTCGCGCGCCGAGTGCGAGCGCCGCTGCGGCAGCGAGGGCTTTTGCGATCCGTCCGACCCGATCGGCTGCGGCGGCGTGCACTGCGGGCGGCGCTGACGTGGAACCCCGGGCGCACCCGCCGCCACACAAGTACAGCCGACAGCGATGCATTACTTACAGGAGACCACCATGAACCCTCAAACCAGCGCCATGCCCGCACCCAAGGTGCAGCCGGGCGATCAGCTCAGGATCGACATCCAGGCGCTCGATCACAGCGGCAGCGAACAGTTCCGCGCCGCGCTCGGGCGTCAGAGCGTCCCCGGCGCCGGCCCTTCCACCGGCCCGGCCCCCAAGGCGGGCGGCGTCAAGTCGCTCGGCCACGAGATCGCCGGCCGCACCTGCGAGCTGGCCGCCGAGGTCAAGAAGGACCAGCAGTATGTGTCCAAGCTGCTGGAAACGGCCACCCGCAGCGGCGACAAGATCCACCTGATGCGAGCGATGATGGCGCTGTCGGACTTCCAGATGCGCGTGCAGACGATCTCCAAGACCGTGTCCAAGGCGGCCACCTCCATCGATTCGCTCACCAAGCTGCAATAATCCCATGGCCCGCAGTCACCCATTCCGGCGCCTCCTGCTGCTGGCCGCGTTCGGCCTCCTGAGCGCCTGCTCGAAGGTCGTCACGCTGCAGTCGAACCTGAGCGATTCGGATGCCAATGAAATCGTCATGGTGCTCAACAAGCAGGGCATCACGGCCGAGAAGAAGCCTTCCAAGGAAGGCGTCAACCTGGCCCTGGCCGATACCGACCTGTCGCGCGCCACCGCCATCATGAATGCCGCCGGCCTGCCGCGCCGCGGCCACGAAAGCCTGGGCGAGGTGTTCAAGAAGCAGGGCATGATCTCGACGCCGCTGGAGGAACGCATCCGCTACCTGCACGGCCTGTCCGAGGAACTCGGCTTCACCCTGCAGCAGTTCGACAACGTCATTTCCGCCCGCGTGCACGTGGTGCTGCCGGAGCGGGTCGCGCCGGGCGAGCCGATCCAGCCTTCCTCGGCCGCGGTGTTCATCAAGTACCGCCCGCCGATCGACGAAGATGCCATCGCCCCGCGCATCCAGCGCCTGGTCGCCTCCAGCATTCCCGGCCTGGGGCGCGAAGAAGGGCGCTCCAAGGTATCGGTGGTGATGACGCCCGGCGAGGCCGCCCCGGCCATGGTCAAATGGACCACCGTCGGCCCGTTCAAGGTCGACGTGGATTCGTCCGGCAGCCTGTTCGCCACCCTGATCGTGTGCGGCGTGCTCGCCGTGCTCGGCCTGGCCGCCGGCGTCTACGCCCTGTTCAAGAGCGGTGTGCGGCCCGGAAAATTCGGCAAGGGCAAGGGCAAGGACAAGGCCGCACATGCGTCGGAGCCGGAACCGGCCCAGGCCGTAGCCTAGATGGTGTCCGACGCCTTCCTCGACTGGTGGTTCGCGCCGCCCGGCATGCCGCCGGCGGCCGACCCGCTGGCGCGGCGCGACCGCTATCCCTGGTGGTGCGCCGAAGCCGGCGTGCGGCCTGAGCTGCCGTCCGCCTTCGATCCCGCCTGGCAGGTGGCGGCGGTGGACGCCGGCGCCGAGTTGCGCCAGGCCGCCGCGCTGTTCGGCGGGATCCTCGCCGCGCGCGCCCAGGACCATGTGCAGCTGGCGCGCCTGGCGCTGGCCGAACGGCGCTGGTGCATGAGCATCGCCATGACCCAGCCGCTGAAGGACTGCTTCGGCTTGCGCTTCGAGCCGGACGATCCGGCCGAGCTGCGCGGCCTGGCCGAACTGGCGCGCCGCCTCGAACATGGCTTTCCCGGCCTGTGGACGCGCTGGCGTCTGCTGCTGCCGGCGCCGCTGGCAGGCCGCGTGGATGGCTTGCTGCAAGGCGCCGCGGCGCCGGCCGCAGGTTCCGACGCGCGCGTGCAGCGCTGCTGGCAGATGTGCCGCGCGCGCGCCGCCGCTTAACACCCAGCCCATTTCAGGAGAATAGCGTGAACCCATTTTGTGTCGAGCGCATTGCCGCCAACCCGCACCTGCGCGCCCGCCACGGCGTGCTGCGCGCCGCCGGCCTGGCGCTGACAAACGACGCGCGCCAGGCTGCCGCCCTGCTGCTCGCGCAGGCGCGCGGCCAGGCCGCCAGCATGCTGGCGCAGGCCGAGCGCGATGGCGCCGCGATTGCCGCCGCCGCCCAGGCCGAGGCCGACCGTTTGCTGGCCGAGGCGCGTGCCCGGGCCGCGCGCCTCAACGCCGCCGAAACCGAACGCGTGCTGGTGCAGGGGGCCGCCCTGCTGCAAGGGCTGGAACAGGCCAATGCCGCGATCCTCGAGCGGGTGGAAGAGATGGTGGCCGGCCTGGCCACGGCCCTGTACGAGCGGCTGGTGATGGAAACCACGGCGCGCGAGCGCATCGATGCGGCGCTGCGGCGCGTGCTGCTGGAAGCGCCGCCCAAGCTGGTCGACGCCCAGCTGCGCGTGCATCCGGACGACGCGGCCCTGCTGCCGGCGCTGGACTGGCCGGTCAAGCCCGACCCCGCCCTGGCGCCCGGCGCCTGCCGGCTGGAAGCGGCCAACGGCCAGTGGTGCGCCAGTTTCGACGCCGCCATGCAGGCGGTGAAAACGGCGTTCGGCGAGGGCATCGCCGAAACCCGACGCCTCAGCGCCGCGGCGCCAGCGTCCTGATCCTGTCGAAGGTGGCCTGGCTCAGCGCCGGCGAGTGATACGGCTGCAGCTCAGGCCCCCAATTCTGTTCCCGCGCGCGTTTCATGTGCACCTTGGCCGGCTGCCGCGCATCGGCCGCCTGGTAGTGCGCATGCACCACCCAGGCGTCGTACTGTTCCCCGGCTGGCCCGCTCTTGAAGGACACCGTGTAGCGGTCGACCAGGTCGGCGGCATTTTTCTGGCTGGCGCGGCGGTTCAGGTCCTGGCTCACGCTGGCCACCTGTCCCTCCCTGAGCAGGTGCAGGAAGCTGGCCTCGTTCGGATCGCGCGTCTTGTGCGAGTGCAGGCTCTGCTCCTGCTGGGCGGCGCGCAGCTGCTGGTCCAGCCTGGCCTTGTCCTCGCGCAGGCCGGCCAGCAATCCCTTGACCTCGGCGGCCTGCGCGCTGGCGGGCGGCAGCTCGGCCAGCATGCCGGCCATGGCCGCGACGTTGTGCGCCTTGCGCGAAAACGCGCGCAGCAGCAATTTGACGCGTTCGTCGCAGTCGGTGCTGGCGGCCAGCCCGGCCTCGGCCGTGCGGTCCACCCCGGCCGAGCGCGCCGCCAGGCTGTGCGCCTTCTCCACCACGCTGGCACCGGCCGGCAGGGCCGGCGGCTCGTCGCCGTAGTCGCGCACCCAGGTGCCGCTGTCGTGGTCCTTGAAGTAGCTGGCGATGACGTTGCCGCTTTGATCGACGCGGTCCAGGCCGCCGTCGGCATTGATGCTGCCCACCACCGTGCCTTCGCGGGTGTGCTGCAGGCGGCCCGCGCCGCCGGCTCGTACGTAGGCGGCGGCGTCGACCTTGCCCGCCTCGATGGCGTCGAGCTGGTCGGCCGAGAGCTGGGCGGAATAGGCGCGCGTGCGCATGCACTGGGCCACCTGGCCCGGCATGGCGCGCACCAGCTCCGCCAGGTGCTCGTTGCCGACGATGCCTTGCAGGCTGGCGTAGGCGCCGGCCAGCCTGTAGTAGGCGCGCAGGACGGCACTGAATTGATCCGCGCCATCGGTGGCGGCCTGCAGGCGCGCCGCCAGCTCATCGGGCGGGCGGCGCGTGCCGTAGTCGATGTCCTGGCGGTCTTGCTCCATGACCTCGAGATTGACCGCCACCGCGCCATGGTAGGCCAGCGCCGCGTCGGTCATACCGTGCAGCCACTGGTTGAGCGCAAGGCGGCCGGGCTGGCCGGCATTGTCGTGCTTGATCAACACCATCAGGATGCGCATGCGCAGTTCGGTGTTGTCGGCGATATGCACGGAATTGGCCGAACTGTTGTACAGGCAGGAATGACGGAAGACCTGCAGGTCCTCGACGATGGTGGCGTCGCACAGTTGCGGATCGGCCAGCAGTTCGTCGCAGGCGGCCGTCAGTGCTTCGGCGCCGGCGCGGCACTGCGCCATGGTCGCGGCCACCGTGCCGAGCTGCTCGACGTGGCGCTCGAGCGTGGCGCGCGCGCCCGCCTGCCCGCCGTTCTCGAATGCGAGAGCCAATTCCAGGTAGCTCGCTCCCAGCCGCTGGTAGGCGCGCCCGCCGCGCCGGGCGTGGGTTTCGTTGGCCAGCGTCCCGCCCACAATCTGGTCGCGCCTGAGCGAATGCACTCCGTTCCGGACACGCTCCACGAGGGCCTTGAGTTGGAGGTCGATGGTGTACAGGCTGTTCTTGTTGGGGGCGCTGTCGATTTTCCTGAGATCGGCGCTAAGGCATTCGAGCAGGGTCTTGCCATCGGCGTTGCGTACGTTCCAGGCATCGCGCGCGTCTTCGTAGTTCTTGATGGCCTTGTCGAGCATGTCGTCGGCCATCTTGGTAAATTTGGCGCGGCGGACCGGATCGGCCTCGTTGGCGGCGCGCGCATCGGCGGCATCGCACAGGCTGATGTTGACCTTGCCGGCGTTCTTCAGCTTGATAAGGCGGTCTTCCACCTGGGCCATGGCGTTGCAATAGCCGACGAAGGTGAGGCTTAGCTCGTGCGCCTGGGTCTCGTTGGCCGCGCGCATCTGCGCGAGTATCTGCTTTTGCTGGCGCGAGGTTTTCTGGCGGCTGGCTTTCTGCGTGCCCGAGGACGAGGCGGCGGCCGGGGACGGGGCGCTGGGCGCCGCTGCTGGCGCGGGCGGCGCGTCGAACTGGGGTGGGATGGGCGTGCTGCGGCTGACGCTGGAATTTCGTGGCATGGCGGTGTCCTCGGTGGCAGTGGTTGCCATGGGTCGCCTGCGCGCACCGGCCAGTTCCGTCGCTCGCCGGGCGCGCCCGGCATGCTCGCTTACCAGGTCTCGGGAGCGCTCAGCTGGCGGGTGTAGCGGCGCAGCTGGGCCTGCTTGGACACGCAGTTGCGCTGGATGTCCATCAGCCGCACCAGCGAGTGGCGGCGCGCCTCGATGATGCTGTCGGCCTGGTCTTCCAGGCTGCGCAGCTGGCGGTGGATCAGGGTACGGCGCACCAGGCAAAATAGCTTCATCATCAGTTTTTCTCCTCGATAAGTTACACTCAGGATTCATTCGGGCCGCATTGCCCGAGCGATACTGTATGTGGCCGGCCCCGGTAGCGCGGTTCCACGCTTTCCCAGCCGCAGCGGATGCTGCGGTAAAAACGATTTCAGTCAACGACGTCCATGAATATTGCATGCCTCATACGCGACACCGCGGTGCTGGAGCAGGTCCGCACGGCCCTGCGCCAAGCTGGCTACGAGTGCACGCCCTACGCGGCCGAGGCGGCCCTGTTTCGCGCCCTGCAGCGCCAGGGCGCCGACCTGATCGTGGTCGATTTCGCCGACGCGCCCGATGCCGACGACAGCATCCTGTCGTGGCTGAAGTGCCGCACCGGCGACCACACGCCGGTGCTGGGCCTGTCGCCGGTGCACAGCGCCCAGGTGACGGCGCTGGTGCTCAACTGCGGCGCCGACGACCTGCTGGTGCGTCCCTTCGACCATGCCGAACTGGTGGTGCGCGCGCACGCGCTCACGCGCCGCAACAGCCGCCGCCAGGTGCGCCGCACCATCGAGCTGGCCGGCTTCACGCTCGACCGCGCCGCCGGCAAGTTCGCCTGGCAGGGCGCGCCGATCGAACTGACTCCGCGCGAATTCAGCATGGCATGGATGTTTTTTTCCGCCCCCGGGGTGTACATCTCGCGCGAGACCATAGGCGCGTCGATCTGGAGCGCCGACAGCGAAGTGGCCGGGCGCACCATCGAGCAGCATGTCTACAAGCTGCGCAAGAAGCTCGAACTCGGTCCCGAGCGCGGCGTGATCATCCGCACCGCCTACAGCCAGGGCTACCGGCTCGAATTGATCGCATCCTGTTAGGCAGCTCGAAAACCCTGCTGCGCGCCGACGAAAAAACCGTCATAAAAGTGTAGTTGTTATGAAAAATTACTACCCTTTATGTGGTGCTTCGACGATAAACTGGCGCAACGGCCCATTCACATTCAATAGAAATGCCATCAACATGAAGCTTACAACCCGGATCGTATTGGCATCGATTTGTTGTTTATCGATGTTTGAAGCAGCGGCGCAGAACCCTATCATCCAAACCATGTACACGGCCGACCCGGCTCCCATTGTATTTGGCGATACGCTTTTCCTGTATGTCGGTCACGATGAGGACGATGCTTCCTCAAAAGGGTATTTGATGCGCGAGTACCGGCTCTTTACCAC
>CAMLHI010000031.1 GCA_946479705.1 uncultured Oxalobacteraceae bacterium | reverse complement strand
TCGCCGCCGAAGTACGGCGCCTGTCGCTGTCGTCGTCGGACATCGGCAAGCGCATCACCGAGCGGATGAATTCGGCCTGGGCCACCATGAACACGACGCTGGAGGTGGCCGGCAAGGCTGACCACAACGACCGCGAAGCCATGGTCGCCTCGGGCAGCGTGATGGCGGACGTGCTGGGCCACGTGCGCGAGCTGGCCGGCTCGGCCGCCGAGATGAAGCGCCACGGCGGCGCCCTGCGCGGCGACGTGGCCGATCTGCTGGTGGCGCTGCAGTTCCAGGACCGCATACGCCAGATCCTCGAGGTCGTCAGCGCCGACATCGTGCGCATGCGCGAGGGCGCGGCCGGCGGCGATCTGCCGGCCGACAGCCAGGCCTGGCTGGCCGAACTGGGCAGCCACTACACCATGGCCGAGGAACACCAGGTGCACGGCAGCGGCCGGGCCGCGAAGGTGGCGCCGCAGGAAGCCGATGAAGTGACTTTTTTCTGATTCCCCATTTTTAAACATACCCAACCCCGCAAGAGGACAGCATGGCAAAGACAATACTGATCGTGGACGATTCGAGTTCGGTGCGCCAGGTGATCGGCATCACCCTGCGCGGCGCCGGCTACGAGGTCATCGAAGGCTGCGACGGCAAGGACGCGCTGGCCAAACTCGATGGCCGCAAGGTCCATCTGATCGTCAGCGACGTCAATATGCCCAATATGGATGGCATCAGCTTCGTCAAGCAGGTCAAGACGCTGGCCAGCTACCGCTTCACGCCGGTGATCATGCTCACCACCGAATCGGCCGACGACAAGAAGCGCGAAGGCCAGGCGGCCGGCGCCAGGGCCTGGGTGGTCAAGCCGTTCAAGCCGGACGTGCTGCTCAACGCCGTGCAGAAGCTGATCCTGCCGTGAGCGCCGCGATGGACATCACCATGCTGCGCCTGGACCCGGAGCTCACCATCTACGGCGCGGCCGCGCTGCGCGAGCAGCTGGCCGCGACCCTGGAGACACTGGCGCCGGGCGCTGCCCTGGCCCTGGAGCTGGCCGATGTGTGCGAGATCGACAGCGCCGGCGTGCAGTTGCTGATCGCGGCCGAACGCGCGGCCGAAGCGTGCGGCTGCAGCCTGCATCTGCGCGGGCACAGCCCGGCGGTGGTGGAAGCTTTCCATCTGTTCGGACTGCCCACTGGAGAATGCCATGACGCTTGACGATGCCCTGGTCACCTTCATCGTCGAAAGCGGCGAGCTGCTCGAAGCGATGGAAGAGGCACTGCTGTCGGTCGGTACCGGTCCGGCCGATCCGGAAGCGGTCAATGCGGTCTTCCGCGCCGCCCATACCATCAAGGGTTCGGCCGGGCTGTTCGGCATCGACCACGTGGTGGCCTTCACCCACGTGGCCGAAAGCGTGCTCGATGCGGTGCGCAGGGATGCCAGCCTGCTCGACGCCGACCTGGTCACGCTGCTGCTGGAATGCCGCGACCACATGGGCTGCCTGCTGGCCACGGTGCGCGATACCGGCATCGCGCCCGACCCGGCGCTGGAGCAGGCCGGCCAGCCGCTGGTGCAGCGCCTGCAGCGCTACCTCGAACCGCGCCTGCCGGTGCGCCAGCCCTCGGACACCTGGCACATCGTGCTGCAATTCGGCCCGCTGGTGCTGCAAAACGGGATGGACCCGATGTCCTTCCTGCGCTATCTCGGCACCCTCGGCACGCTGGAAAAAGTCGTCACGCTCAGCGCCGCCATGCCGCCGCTGGGCGAGATGGATGCCGAACAGTGCTACCTCGGCTTCGAGATCGACCTGCGCAGCCAGGCCGGCAAGGCCGAGATCGAGGCGGTGTTCGAATTCGTGCGCGACGACTGCGAGATCTCCATTACGCCGCCAAGCCAGGAAGTGCGCGAGACTATCCGCCGCATCGAGGCCGCGCCGGGTACCGACGAGAAGTTGGGCGAGACCCTGGTGCGCGCCGGCGGGGTCACCCAGGGCGAGCTGACGGCCGCGCTGCGCCAGCAGGCCGGCGCGCCGGAGCACCCGATCGGCCAGATCCTGATCGCCCAG
This sequence comes from uncultured Oxalobacteraceae bacterium, assembly GCA_946479705.1. The sequence continues at coordinate 12,143 of CAMLHI010000031.1, read as the reverse complement.
GGCGCCGCCGTGGCCCCGGTGGTGGAAGCGGCGCTGGCCAGGCAGGGCAAGGCGCGCGACGCCAAGAACCTGGAGGGCGGCAGCGTCCGGGTCGACGCCGACAAGCTCGACCGCCTGATCAACCTGGTGGGGGAGCTGATCATCAGCACCGCCAGCGCCAACCTGATCGCGCGGCGCGCGCAGAACCTGCAGTTCCAGGAATGCAGCGCCACCTTGTCGGCGCTGGTCGAGGAAGTGCGCAACAGCGCCCTGCAGCTGCGCATGGTGAAGATCGGCGCCACCTTCAACCGTTTCCAGCGCGTGGTGCACGACGTGGCGCGCGAACTGGGCAAGGAAATCGTGCTCGAAGTGAGCGGCGAGGATACTGAACTGGACAAGACCGTGGTCGAGAAGATCGGCGACCCGCTCACCCATCTGGTGCGCAACGCCATGGACCATGGCATCGAATCGGCCGCGCTGCGCGAGCAGCGCGGCAAGAACGCGGTCGGCACCATTGGCCTGGATGCCTACCACGACTCGGGCACCATCGTCATCGAAGTGCGCGACGACGGCGGCGGCTTGAACCGCGAACGCATCCTGGCCAAGGCGGTCGAGCGCGGCCTGGTCGAGGCGGGCAAGCCGCTGAGCGACGAGGAAGTCTTCGGCCTGGTGTTCGAGCCGGGCTTTTCCACCGCCGAGCAGGTCACCAACCTGTCCGGACGCGGGGTCGGCATGGATGTCGTCAAGCGCAACATCACCGCCCTGCGCGGCAGCGTGAGCATCGCCAGCAGCGAGGGCGTGGGCACCACCGTGACGGTGCGCCTGCCGCTGACGCTGGCCATCATCAATGGCTTCCAGGTCAGCGTGGGGCGCTCGGTCTTCGTGATCCCGCTCGACATGGTGGAGGAATGCGTCGAGCTGCGCGCGCTGCCCGGGCACGACATGGCCGACCTGCGCGGCCAGGTGCTGCCGCTGATCCGGCTGCGCCAGCTGTTCGCCGTCGCGGGCGAAGCCGGGCCGCGCCAGAGCGTGGTGGTGGTCAAGTATGCCGGCCAGCGCGCCGGCCTGGTGGTCGACGCGCTGCTGGGCGAATCGCAAACCGTCATCAAGCCGCTCGGCAAGCTGTTCCAGCGTCTCGAATGCGTCAGCGGGTCGAGCATCCTGGGCAGCGGCGAAGTGGCGCTGATCCTGGACGTGCCGGCGCTGATCCGCGCCAGCCCGCCGGTGGCGGCAGCGCCCGTCCCGGCCCTGTCAATACCTACAACACCATAATTCGCAGTACATAACGAGGAGAGCAAAATGAAATTCGGGAACTTGAAAATTGGCGTACGGCTGGCGGCCGGCTTCGGGCTGGTGCTGGCCCTGCTGGCCGGCAGCATCATGCTGGCCACCGACCGGCTTGCCGCGGTGCAGCGTCATGTGGAAGAAATCGTTACGGTCAACAATGTCGAGATCACGCTGGCCACGGCCATGCGCGTGACCGTGTACGACCGCGTGGTGGCGCTGCGCAACCTGGTGCTGATGTCCGAGAAGTCGGCATTGGAGGCGGAAGTCGAGCGCATCAAGCGCCAGCAGGACAAATATATGGAGGCCGAAGCCAAACTGAACAAGATGTTCGCCGAGATCCCCGACACGACGGCCGACGAAAAGGCGTTTACGGTCCGCATCAAGGAGAACGAGGCCCACATCCTGCCGCTGATGAGCAAGGTCACCGAGCTCGCCCTGTCCGGCAAGAAGCAGGAGGCCACGGACCTCCTGCTGCAGGAAGTGCGGCCGGCACAGTTCAAATGGATGGGCGAGATGAGCGCGCTGATCGATCTCGAACAAAAGATGAGCGACCAGGCCATGCTGGACGCGCGCAAGGGATACAACGACTCGCGCAACCAGCTGATGGGCCTGGGCGCCGGTGCCTTCGCCGTTGGCCTGCTGTTCGCCTTCCTGATCACCCGCTCGATCACCCGTCCGATCAACCAGGCCGTGACCCTGGCCGAAGCGGTCGCCGGCGGCGACCTGACCAGCCAGATCGTGGTCACCACCACCGACGAAACCGGCAAGCTGCTGCAGGCCATGAAGAACATGAATGACGCCCTGGTGCGCATCGTGGGCGAAGCCAACAGCGCCGCCGAAGCGGTGGCCAGCGCTTCCGAGGAAGTCTCGGCCACGGCGCAGGCGCTGTCGCAGGCGGCCAGCGAGCAGGCCGCCGGGGTGGAACAAACCAGCGCCTCGGTTGAGCAGATGACCGCCTCGATCAGCCAGAACACCGAGAATGCCCGCGTCACCGACGGCATGGCCTCGCGTTCGGCCGAAAGCGCGGTCGAAGGCGGCGAAGCGGTCAAGGCCACGGCCGGGGCCATGAACCAGATCGCCCAGAAGATCGGCATCATCGACGATATCGCCTACCAGACCAACCTGCTGGCACTGAACGCGGCCATCGAGGCGGCCCGCGCCGGCGAGCATGGCAAGGGCTTTGCGGTGGTGGCGGCCGAAGTGCGCAAGCTGGCCGAACGCAGCCAGATCGCCGCCCAGGAAATCGGCACCGTGGCCGGCAGCAGCGTCGAACTGGCCCAGCGCGCCGGCAAGCTGCTCGACGAAATGGTCCCGAACATCAAGAAGACGTCCGACCTGGTGCAGGAAATCACGGCCGCCTCGGAAGAGCAGTCGACCGGCGTGGGTCAGATCAATTCGGCCATCACCCAGCTGTCCATGGCGACCCAGCAGAATGCATCGAGCTCGGAAGAACTGGCCGCCACCGCCGAGGAACTGTCCGGCCAGGCCGAGCAGCTGCAGCAGACCATGAGCTTCTTCCGCCTGGGCCGCGAGAGCGCCGCGCCGCGCCGCCAGGCCGCCAAGCCGGCCGTGTCGCGCCGCGCGCCGTCCAAGCCGGCCGGTGCGCCACGCTTTGCCAGCAGCCTGTCGCTGGCCGCCAGCGCACCGGACGAATCCGAATTCACCAAATTCTGATCGGGAGCGGCCATGAACCCAACAGCTCACAAGGCCGCTGCCGCCGCGGCGGCGGTGCCGACCCAGTACCTGACCTTTACGCTGGGCGGCGAAACCTTTGCCATCGCCATCCTGGGTGTGAAGGAAATCATCGAGTACACCGCGCTGACGGATGTGCCGATGATGTCGGACTGTATTCGCGGCGTGATCAACCTGCGCGGCTCGGTGGTGACGGTGATGGACCTGTCGGTGCGCTTCAACCGTCCCAGCACGCCGGTGACCAAGCGCACCTGCATCGTCATCGTCGAGATCGAGGAGGAGGGCGAGCGCCAGGTGATCGGCGTGGTGGTCGACGCGGTCAATGCGGTGCTGGAGATCGCCGACAGCGAGATCGAGCCGCCGCCGGCCTTCGGCGCCCACATCCGCAACGATTTCATCGCCGGCATGGGCAAGATCAACGGCAAATTCGTCATCCTGCTGGCGATCGGCCAGGTGTTCGCCGGCCTGGGCCAGATGGACGCCATGCCGGCGCTGGCGGAATGAGGGGAGGCGCGCATGCAAGCTAGCGCCCAGCGCCCAGCCATCAGCCAGGCCGAATTCGCCCAGTTCCAGCGCTTCATCTTCGACGCGGCGGGCATCACCATGTCCGACGCCAAGAAGGCGCTGGTGGGCGGACGCCTGGCCAAGCGCCTGGCCCACTTCGGCATGGCCAGCTATGCCGAGTACTTCCGCGTGCTGCAGGACGGCAGCGCGCCGGACGAAGTGCAGATGGCGATCGACCTGCTGACCACCAACGAAACGTATTTCTTCCGCGAGCCCAAGCACTTCGAGCTGCTGCGCGCGCGCGCCCTGGCCGCGCGCGCGGCGGGCAAGCCGCTGCGGGTGTGGAGCGCGGCCTGTTCCAGCGGCGAGGAGTGCTACAGCATCGCCATGGTGCTGGCCGACTGCATGGGCGCAGCCGGGCCATGGGAGATCATCGGCTCGGACATCTGCACCAAGGTGCTGCAACAGGCCCAGCACGGCCACTACCGGATGGAGCGCGCGCGCCACATCCCGCCGGACTACCTGAAGAAGTATTGCCTGAAGGGCGGCGGCGCCCAGGAAGGCACCCTGCTGGTCGAGGCCAGCCTGCGCCGCCGCGTGCAGTTCGGCCAGATCAACCTGAACGAACCCTTGCCCCAGCTGGGCCAGTTCGACCTGATCTTCCTGCGCAATGTGATGATCTACTTCAGCGGCCCGACCAAGCGCGCCGTGGTCGAGCGCCTGGCCGGCGCCCTCAAGCCGGACGGCCGCCTGATCATCGGCCATTCCGAGACGCTCAACGACATCACCGATGCGGTGGTGGCCGTGGTGCCGTCGGTGTACAGGCGGGCATGAGCATGGAGAACCCGGACCTGATCGACGTGTTTCTGCAGCCGGGCGACTATTTCGTCGGCGATGCCAGCTTTCGCGTGCGCACCCTGCTGGGATCGTGCGTGTCGATCACCTTGTGGAGCTCCTTGCGCCGGATCGGCGCGATGTCGCATTTCCTGCTGCCGTCGCGGCCCGAAGGGGCCGGGCCGGACAGCCGCTACGGCGACGATGCCTTGGGCATGATGCTGGCCGAACTGGCCGGGCTGGGCGTGCGGCCCGGGGAATGCGAGGCCAAGATTTTCGGCGGCGGCGACATGTTCCCCGGCCATCTTCGCCACGGTATTCACGTGGGCGAAAAGAACGGCACGGCCGCACGCGACATGCTGGCGGCGCGCGGCATCGCGGTGGTGTCGGAAAGCCTGTTCGGCAATGGCCACCGGCAGATCCTGTTCGAGATCGCCAGCGGCGACGTGTGGGCGCGCCAGGTCGAAAAACGTTAGGGAGAAGCGCATGAAGCCGATAAAAGTACTGGTGGTGGACGATTCCGCGGTGGTGCGCCAGGTGGTCGCCGGCGTGCTGGGGGCCGACCCGCGCATCGAAGTGATCGGCGCGGTATCGAACCCGCTGGTGGCGATCGAGCACATGAAGCGCAACTGGCCGCAGGTGGTGGTGCTCGATATCGAAATGCCGCATATGGACGGGCTGACCTTCCTGCGCAAGATCATGGCCGAGCGGCCCACCGCCGTGATCATCTGCTCGACCCTGACCGAGGCGGGCGCGCGCACCACCCTCGACGCGCTGGCCGCCGGGGCGGTGGCCACCATCCAGAAGCCCAAGCTGGGCCTGAAGTCCTTCCTGACCGAAGCCTCGGATGACCTGATCAGCGCAGTGCTGGCGGCGGCGCGCGCCAATCTGCATGTGCTGGCGCGGCACACCCCGCCGCCGCCGCAGGAAAAACTCACGGCCGACGCGGTGCTGGCGGCTGGCGGCGCGGCCCCGGCCATGCCGACCGACCGCCTGGTGGCGATCGGCGCCTCGACCGGCGGCACCCAGGCGCTGGAAGCGGTGCTGACGGCCTTGCCGCGCCATGCGCCAGCCATCGTGGTGGTGCAGCATATGCCGGAAAAATTTACCGAGGCCTTCGCCGAGCGGCTCGACAGCGTGTGCCGGGTGCGGGTGCTGGAGGCGCGCGCCGGCGCCCCGGTGCTGCCCGGGCAGGTGCTGATCGCGCCGGGCGGCAAGCACTTGCTGCTGCGCCGCCTGGGCGAACGCTATTCGGTGGACGTGATCGATGGTCCGCTGGTGAACCGCCACCGGCCTTCGGTGGACGTGCTGTTCCGCTCAGCGGCCAAGTGCGCCGGCGCCAATGCGCTGGGCGTGATCATGACCGGCATGGGCGACGATGGCGCGGCCGGCATGGCCGAGATGCGCGCGGCCGGCGCGCGCACGGTGGCCCAGGACGAGGCCAGCTGCGTGGTGTACGGCATGCCCAAGGAAGCGGTGCGGCGCGGCGGTGTCGAGCGCAGCGTGCCGCTCGATGCCATCGCGCGCGAGATCATGCGCGCCTGAGCTTATTCCAGCGGCCACACGTAGTCCATCCGCAGCTGCGACTTGACCGGCTGGGTGCGGTGCGGGGCGGAGCGAAGAAAAGCGGCGATACCTGTGCAGTATTCCTTGTCATTCTGCGATCAACGTTGCCCCGGTTACCAGTCCTTGATGCGAGCGAGGCGCGACTCTCACAAGTCGGCGAAACGCGGCAGCAAGTCTTGATCTGCCAGGCGAATTTCGATGGCATTGGCGATGCGGACGTGTTCGGGGTTAAGGTCGGAGAATGGGGCGGCCGTCACGCTGACGATCACGGTGCCCGTCTGCTTCGGTTTGCCCTTGGCGTCCCTGCCCATGACCGGGACGAGGGCGCGCGCTTCTGGCACCTGCTGGATGGTCAGCACTTGGGGCAGGTAGAGCATCCAGCCGACACCTGGCCTATCCTTGAAAACTGGCTCGTAGAAAGTCGGCTCCACGGAAACAAACAGCGGATTCCAGATGTCGACCATCTTGAGCGTCGTGCTCAGTACCTTGGGATATTCAAGGAAATCCACGACCCGGGTATCAAAGTCTACCAAACTAGGATTTTTTACCTCCCTGTAAAGCTGGCCCATCGTGGCACCCATTGCGCCTTTTTCACCGTTCCACAGCCCGATTGGCCGAGAGATAATGCTGGACTGCTTGTTGCGGTATTTCTCTCGTAGCACAGCTGCAATCGCGGTGGTTGGCCCGCTCTCGTCGAAGGCGGCGTAGAGGAAAGCCTGTTCTTTGGTATCGCCGCCAAGGAACCATTCGGCCAGTTTCGGGGACAACTGTCGTAGGTGTTGGCGAAACTCGAACAGCTTGGCGAGATCGTCGTCGAGTGTTGGCGGGCTAGCCAGGTCGATTTTAAAGTGCGCCCGGAACATGATGCTGAGAGGAGGTGTCTTCTTCGTCATGCGATGCTATGGGATAGGCGCGACACGATCAAGCTCTCTGAGAAATGATGATACCTGTGCAGCATGCGTTGTCATTCCGTGTTGAAATTTGTCCCGGATACTAGTTCTAGATGCGAGTGAGCCGCGACTGTCACATGTTGGCGTAACGTGGCAGTAAGTCTTGATCGACCAAACGAATTTCGATGGCGTTGGCGATGCGGACGTGCTCGGGGTTCAGGTCGGAGAACGGCGCGTCCGTCACGCTGACGATGACCGTTCCGATCTGCTTCGCTTTGCCCTTGGCGTCTTTGCCCATGACAGGCACGAGGGCGCGGGCTTCCGGAACCTGCTGGAGGTTCAGTAATTGAGGCAGGTAGACCATCCAGCCGACACCTGGCCTGTCCTTGAACACTGGCTCATAGAACGTCGGCTCCACAGAGACAAACAGCGGATTCCAGATATCGACCATCTTGAGCGTCGTGCTCAGTACCTTTTGATATTCAAGAAAGTCCACGAGCTCGGTTTCAAAGTGGACCAGACTTGGCGCCTGGACTTCCCGATAGACTTGTCCCATCGTTGCGCCTTCAACGCCTTCTTCACCGTTCCAAATGCCAATCGGGCGAGTAATAATGCTGTCCTTTCTTTTGCGGTACCGCTCGCGCAGGACGGATGCAATCGCGGTTGTCGGGCCGCTTTCGTCGAAGGCCGGGTATAGGTAAGCCAGTTCTTTGGTCTTGCCACCCAGGAACCATTCGGCCAGCTTTGGCGAAAGCTGGCGGAGGTGCTGACGAAGTTCGAACAGCCTTGAGAGATCATCGTCAAGCGTTGGCGGGTTCCCCAGGTCGATTTTGAAATGCGCCCGGAACATGATACTGAGGGGAGGTGTCTTAGTCATGGGAAATAGTGATGTGGCACGTCGGGCGCGACATTGCCAAGGATTCGTGAAAAATAACGGTAGCTGAGCGGTTCCTGCCAGAACCATTCCAGGCGAATGGGCGGTCTTGGCATTGCGTCCGCGCTCTGGCGACTTATTTGGGCAATCAAATCGTCAACCTGGTAGACCCACCACCTTTTCGGCCGGCCCCATTCATCGAAAAACCTGTCATACCCGCCCTTGGCTTCCTTCAGCAGGCATTCGGCGGAGACAAAACCATCAAACTCCCTGCCGTTGAATACCCACTCCATGATGAATGTCGGGCCGTTCGCCATTCCGCCGACGCGCGCTTGATAGTCTACCCAGGGCTTGCGTTCGGCGAAGGTGCGCGCTTTGAGCGTGCCTGTATCGGGCGGGCACTCCTTGCATTTGTTGCGTGTCTGTGCCGCCGTTTCCGTGCGCGCGATGGGCGCGGACTTTGCGCTGTCCGATGCCGCCTGGCGCCGGCGTGCCTGCTCTTTGGCAGCGTCGCTAGCGGCTCCGGCAAGCACGCCAATGCCCAAGGCGGCCAGAACGCGCGCACCGACGGCTTCAATGAGAGGAATTGCTACGGCGGTCATTCGTTATTTCCTTCCTTCAGTTGGTGGCGCAATACGGCATCGAGATCGTCGAGCCGCTGTTCCACGGTTGCACCTGGCTTGCGCAGGTAGCCGTCCACCACCGGATCGTCATGAATGCGCGGCGCGTCTGCCGACAGGTACATTAACCGGACGATATGCGGCGTGCTGATGAAGCCAGTGCGCGCGGCATAATCGCGTGCATCGCCCATCCGCTTCAGAACGACCTCCCGGCCGGGACGCTCCAGCATGTCAGGTCGCGTGCTCAGGAATTCGTCGCATACGGCGGCCACGAACTGGCGCGTTTCGCCGTCCTGAAGGAGTTGCCACTGGGCTTCACTGAGCGTCAGCATGCTGCCTCCCGATCCCAATGCGCTGGCCTTCGTGCAGGAAATGCCATTCGTGAACGTAGCCAAAGAAATCCTCGCGCTGTTGTCCGTCAAGGGTATCGACCAAAGTAATCAGGACGCGTGGGTCCCAGAAGCGAAGCAAGGCGCCGCGTCCGTCCGGAAGCCTGATGTCGAGTCGTAGCTGCAAAAGCTGCCCAAGGCCGGTCAGCTCCTGCGCGGCGATCAGCCAGATGAGTGCGGGCGCTGTGGATTCGAGCGTGGCAAGTTCGGCGCGAACAGCTTCGTCGGCGTCGGTGGCATCGATCAGCCACGGCCCCGCATGCGCAAGCAAAGCATCCGGCGTACCCGCGAACAAGGCGAACTGCCCGCCGCACGGCCGTGGCCGTTTGCCGAGGTGGGTCTGGTACTGTACCCCGTCGACCAGAGCGTACAGGCGCAGCTCGGGCATGGCCACTTGAAGCGCCCGCCATCGGGATTGGACATCGAGCATAGTCATTCCCTGATGACCATGGGGCTGCCGAAATGTGCCGCCTTGCGCAGGCAGGCAAGGCAAATGCCCGAATCTGTCGGGGCCGCGATCGCCGATGCGGCGGTCTCGGCATCGGCGATGGCCTCAGCCGCCGGATCGCCCAGCGAGGACTGGTCGGACCAGGTTGTCGTGATTTGGCCCGAGATCAGCCGCGCCCCGCAGTCGGTGGTGTCCAGATGGCGTGCATAGCCGCGTCCTTCACCATCGACCATGTCGTCCGCACCGGAGTTGATCGCGAAAATACCCTTGCATTTGGGGCAGACGACCATGTCGCGAACGCGTGCCATGTACTTGCCATTGATGTCGCACGTGAAATCGGCGGTGATGACCGTGCCTCCGTGGCTGGTCCTGTCGCCCATGACAACGAACGGCCGGCTCATGCAAGGCCACCTTGAGAAGACGCGGGGACAAAGGCGCGATCGAGCAGGCCTGCAATGGGTGCTTCGTCGGCATATTGGACGATGACAATCCCATTGTGCACCGGACCGTTAATACAGTCACCGTTCTCCAGTTCGCTGCCGACCACGGCCATCGGGCGGCCATCGTAGACTACAGAAGCGCCCGCGCCTGAAACGATGCGCGTTTCGCTGCCATCGGGATAGCGTACGACGTCGCCCACCAGCGCGACACGTCCGCCTCTTGTGCGGTACGGGCTTGTGGAGATGATCGTGCCGCCGCGCTCCGTGGTTGAGCTTTCGGTGGCGGCCGGGTACCGTCGCATGACCGGACGCGCGGCCTGTTTGGCCATGAATTCGGCGGCCATACGTTGACCCTCTGCTTCAAAGTAATCCATCGTTCCCTCCGTTCGTTGTTGGAAAAACTGTCGTACCCGGTGCCGCGAACACGCCGATATTCGTGCAGTCGAAACTCGTCGACGCGCGCGTAGCTGGCACCATTGCGCGGCGTGATGGGGCATTTAAAAATTATCGCATGAATTAAACGGCAAGGTTGCACAAACACTATTTATGCCTCTCGGATGAAGCGTGCGTGCGCAGGTGAATTTGCGCTCTCCCGGTGCAGTTCGCGCCTGTTCTACAGAGTGAAGGGTTGCCAGCAGACCGATGGTTGAGCGATGCTGCGCATCGACACAAGCGCTGCAAGTCTCGTCGATTCTCGTCGCAGCGCGCGACGCAAACGTGGCATCGCTGCAAACCCGGTTGATCGGGCCGCAGCTAGATCAGACCTGTGGGGAAATGAGTGGGGAGGTTGCCAGCGGCGAATGGACTGGCCGCCGCGTCCTGAAAAGGAGGCGGCGGCCGATCGCGGGTTCCGGCGATTGCGGCCGGATGGTGCGACTTAGAGAATCAAGTCAGGACGTTCAGGCCGCCTGCTTGGTCCCCTGGCGTTCCGGGAACAGTTCGCGGTCGTCTTCCAGATGGGTGGGCGACTTCAGTTCGCGCGCCAGCTGGTCGTGGTCCAGTTCGTTTTCCCACTTCGACACCACCACCGTGGCCACGCCGTTGCCGATGAAGTTGGTCAGGGCGCGGCATTCGCTCATGAAGCGGTCGATGCCCAGGATCAGCGCCATGCCGGCCACCGGCACGGTCGGCACCACGGCCAGGGTCGCGGCCAGGGTGATGAAACCGGCGCCGGTGATGCCCGAGGCGCCCTTGGAAGTGAGCATCGCCACGCCGAGGATGGTGAGTTGCTGGCCGAAGGTCAGGTCGACATTGCAGGCTTGCGCCACGAACAGGGCGGCCATGGTCATGTAGATGTTGGTGCCGTCCAGGTTGAACGAGTAGCCGGTTGGGACCACCAGGCCGACCACGGACTTGGAGCAGCCCAGCTTTTCCAGCTTGCGCATCAGGGCCGGCAGGGCGCTTTCCGAGGAGCTCGTGCCCAGCACGATCAGCAGTTCTTCCTTGATGTAGGAAATGAAGCGGAAGATCGAGAAGCCGGTCAGGCGGGCAATGATACCCAGCACGATGAACACGAACAGGCCGCAGGTCAGGTAGAAAGAACCCATCAGCTTGGCCAGCGGCAGCAGCGAAGCCAGGCCGAACTTGCCGATGGTGAAGGCCATGGCGCCGAACGCACCGATCGGGGCGACCTTCATTACGATGCCGACAATGCCGAAAATTACGTGCGAGACTTCGTCGATCAGCTTGGTGACGGGTTTGCCGCGCTCGCCCAGCAGCGACAGGGCGAAACCGAACAGGATCGCGAGCAGCAGCACTTGCAGGATGTCGCCCTTGGCGAAGGCATCCACAAACGTGTTGGGGATGATGTTCATGATGAAGTCGGTGGTCGTCTGCGCCTTCGCCTTGGTGGTGAATTCGGCGATCGACTTGGCGTCCAGGTGGGCCGGGTCGGCGTTGAAGCCGTCGCCCGGACGGATCACATTGGCCACGATCAGGCCGATGGCCAGCGCGAAGGTCGATACGACTTCGAAGTACAGCAGCGCCTTGCCGCCTACGCGGCCGATCTTCTTCATGTCCTGCATGCCGGCTATGCCCGCCACCACGGTGCAGAAGATGACGGGAGCGATGATCATCTTGATCAGCTTAATGAAGCCATCGCCGAGCGGCTTCATCTCCACGCCCAGCTTGGGATAGAAGACCCCCAGCAGGACGCCGCACAAAATGGCAAACAGAACCTGTACGTACAGGATTTTATAGAACGGTTTTTTCATGGCGGTCTCCCAATTGAGTTGGTATGGTGCCATGATGCCTTCCTTGCAAGGCGCGCGCTATTGTGGTTTTCCCTAGTTAGCTGGTTCCGGTATGCCGGCGCGAGGGGGTATCGCTGCTGAAGTTGACTGGATGCAATTGTGTGCGGCCCCCGGCGCGCGTGGGCACGTCCGCCGAGCCGCTCCTTGTCGAGCGGAAGGGGGAGTGTCTTGTTACTGGGCCGCCCAGCCGCCATCCATATTCCAGGCCACGCCGCGCACCTGGTTGCCGGCCGGGCTGCACAGGAACAGCGCCAGCGCGCCCAGTTCTTCCGGCGTGACGAATTCCCCAGAGGGCTGTTTTTCCATCAGCAAGGCTTTCTTGGCCTGCTCGTTGCTGATGCCTTCCCGGGCGGCGCGGTCGTCGACCT
>CAMLHI010000030.1 GCA_946479705.1 uncultured Oxalobacteraceae bacterium | reverse complement strand
AGGCGCATCCTGAACAGGTGGATTTCGCGGTCGCTGTCTTTAAGTTCGGTCATTGAATAAGCGGGTCCGGATCAGATCGGACGGGTGTGGTCGCGGTCGACCGCGCGCCGCTGCGGCGCCAGCAGCAGCCAGGTGATGACCGGCCACAGCGCGATGGCCACCACGCTTTCGATGAAATGCAGCCAGCCGGCGAACTGGCCGGAGGCCATCAGGCGCACCAGCACCTGGATGGCCTGGGTCAGCAGCAGCAGTGGGAACACGTGCATCGCCTGGGTCATCACCGGGAACCACAGCACGCGCCGGTGGATCATGATGGCCAGGTAGGACAGCAGCGTATAGGCCAAGGCGTTCTCGCCCAGCAGCGTGGCTTCGTGCACGTCCATCAGCAGGCCCATGAAAAACGCCAGGCCGATGCCGACCTTGCGCGGCTGGTGGATACCCCAGAACACCAGCACCAGCGCGACGAAATCGGGCGCGCCGACCCAGCGGCCCCAGGGCAGCAGGTTGAGCATGAATGCGCAGGTCAGGCTGAAGCCGATGAACAGCGGGCTGACCGGCAGCAGGATGTAATGCGGACGGTTCATCGGGTTTCCTTAGGTGCGGCAGCCGTCGCTGCGGCAGCCGTCGCTGCGGCAACCGGCGCTGCGGCAGCCGGTCTCGCGGCAGCGCCCGGCACGACGGGATCGGCTGGCTTGGCGCCCGCCGGAGCCGCCGTGGGTGCCGCGGTAGCGGCGGCAGGTGCCACGGCCGGCGCGACTGGCGCCAGCGGCTGGGCGTTTTCGCGGATCGGCACCATCTTCGGCAGATTGGTCTTCTTGCCCACCGCCTTGAGCGCTTCCTCGGGAGGCCGCGCGGGCACGTCCGGCAGCGACATCAGGATCAGCACCTGACGGTGGCGGTCGATGCCGGCCAGCGGCTGGCAGACCACGCCGCCGAACGCGCCGGTGGTGCTATTCTCGACGCGGATCACCTTGGCCACGGCCAGCCCGGCCGGGTACACGCCGTCCATGCCCGAGGTGATGAGGACGTCGCCGGCCTGGATGTCGGCATTCGGCGCCACGAAGCGCAGGTCCAGCTGGCCGCTCTGGCCGCGTCCATACGCTACGCTGCGCAGGCCGTTGCGCAGCACCTGCACGGGAATGGCCTGCTCCTTGTCGGTCAGCAGGGTGACTTCGGCGGTGAAGGGAAACACCCGCGTCACCTGCCCCACCACGCCGGCGCCGTCGATCACCGGCAGGCCGAGCTTGACGCCGGCCTGGCTGCCGCGGTCGAGCACGATCTTGCGGGTCGAGGGATCGCGCGCGTCGTACAGGATCTCGCTCATCATCGACTTGACCGGCACATGCTCGCGCGCGCCCATGAGCTTGCGCAGCTGGACGTTCTCGGCGATCTGGAGCTGGGCCTGCTGCAGGTCCTGGGCGGCCAGAACCTGCTGGGTCCTCAAATCGCGCACTTCCTTTTGCAGGGAGGACAGCGAGGAGAAGTAGGCGCCCATGCCGGCCAGCGCGTCGCGCGGGGCCAGGGCGGCCACCTGGAAGGGGTACAGCACGGTGCCGGCGATCTGGCGCACCACGGCCAGCGCGTGCACACGCGCATCCATCACCAGAAGGGCGATCGATATCAATGCGAAAACCGTCACCTTGACCCGTGCTGGGGCGCCTTGCTTGAAGAGTGGCGGAGGACTGTATTCCATGGAATCCAAAATCGCAGGACGCGGCCAGGGCGCGCCTGCGCGGTACGTTGGCGCAAACGATGCGTACGCCGGACAGCCCGGTCGCAACCGGGCCGCTCAGCTTACGGCAATCTTACAGCAAGATCACTCGTACGAGAAAATCGATCCGAGTTTATCCATGCGTTCGAGCGCCATGCCGGATCCGCGCACCACGCAGGTCAGCGGATCTTCGGCCACCAGCACCGGCAGGCCGGTTTCTTCCATCAGCAGGCGGTCCAGGTCGCGCAGCAGCGCGCCGCCGCCGGTGAGCATCATGCCCTTCTCGGCGATGTCGGCGCCCAGTTCCGGCGGGGTCTGCTCGAGCGCGTTCTTGACGGCCGAGACGATATTGTTGAGCGGGTCGGTCAGCGCTTCCAGGATCTCGTTGGACGAGATGGTGAACGAGCGCGGAATGCCTTCGGACAGGTTGCGGCCCTTGACTTCCATCTCCTTGACTTCCGAACCGGGGAAGGCCGAACCGATGGCCTTCTTGATCGCCTCGGCGGTCTGCTCGCCGATCAGCATGCCGTAGTTGCGGCGGATGTAGTTGACGATGGCTTCGTCGAACTTGTCGCCGCCGACCCGCACCGAACCTTTATAGACCATGCCGCCCAGCGAGATGATGCCCACCTCGGTGGTGCCGCCGCCGATGTCGACCACCATCGAGCCGGTCGCATCCGACACCGGCAGGCCGGCGCCGATGGCCGCGGCCATGGGTTCTTCGATCAGGTACACCTGCGAGGCGCCGGCGCCGAGCGCCGATTCGCGGATCGCGCGGCGCTCGACCTGGGTCGAACCGCACGGCACGCAGATGATGATGCGCGGCGAAGGGCGGAAGAATTTGGAGTCGTGCACCATGCGGATGAACTGCTTGAGCATCTGCTCGGTGACGGTGAAGTCGGCGATCACGCCGTCCTTCATCGGGCGGATCGCCTCGATATTGCCGGGCACCTTGCCCAGCATCTGCTTGGCTTCCTTGCCCACCGCCTGGATGGTCTTTTTGCCATTCGGGCCGCCTTCCTGGCGGATCGCCACGACCGAGGGTTCGTCCAGCACGATGCCCAGGCCGCGCACGTAGATCAGGGTATTGGCCGTACCCAGGTCGATGGCCAGGTCGTTCGAGAAGTAGCTGCGTAAAAATCCAAACATGTGTGTCCTGTCGCGCACGCGGGTGCGCCGTATAAAGTGGTAGTAGTCGATCCGGAAGACGCACCGCGCACTCGTTCGAGCGCACCGCCATGGCCATTCCGACAGCGGCGTCAAGCCGCTTTCAGGGCCGACCACGCATTAGCCCGCCATTCTACCTTATAATTTGCTCGCTAAATACGCGAAAACGGTTCATTTCAGCGCCCATTTTCACGGTGAGTTCAACGGCAATCGTGAGTTTTTATCAGCTATAGCGCGCCGTTGTCATAGTTTCACCATCAGACAACCCCACAATGAACGCGGCTATTCGCCGCAGCTAATGCCATGTCACTCACACTTTCAGACGTAAAACGCATCGCCCACCTGGCGCAACTGGATATGGACGAGGCCCACGCCGAGACCGCGCTGGGGGAACTGAACGGTATTTTCGCCCTGGCCGAGCAGATGCAGGCGGTCGATACGACGGGCGTGGCGCCGCTATCGCACCCGCTCGCCGCCGTTCTGGGCGTGCTGCCGCTGCGCCTGCGCGAGGACGAAGTGAGCGAAGCGAACCGCCGCGAGGACTACCAGGCCTGCGCACCCAAGACCCAGGACGGCTTGTACCTGGTGCCCAAGGTGATCGAATAACCCGCTCCGCCCGCGCCCTTTGACGAACTGACACCACCCATGCATACCAAGACCCTCCAACAGCTGTCGGCGCTCCTGCACGCCAAACAGGTTTCCGCCACCGAGCTGACCCAGCACTTCCTGGCGCGCGCCCAGGCCAGCGACCTGAACGCCTTCCTGCACATCGACCCGGCCCAGTCGCTGGCCCAGGCCGCGGCCGCCGATGCGCGCCTGGCCGACGGCAGCGCCGGCCCGCTCACCGGCATCCCGATCGCCCACAAGGACATCTTCGTCACCCGCGGCTGGCGCGCCACCGCCGGCTCGAAGATGCTGGCCAATTACACCAGCCCCTTCGACGCCACCGTGGTCGAGCAGTTCGCCGGCGCCGGCATGGTCAGCCTGGGCAAACTGAACTGCGACGAATTCGCCATGGGCTCGTCCAACCAGAACTCGGCCTTCGGCGCCGTGAAGAACCCGTGGGACACAAGCGCCGTGCCGGGCGGCTCCTCGGGCGGTTCGGCCGCCGCGATCGCCGCACGCCTGGCGCCCGCCGCCACCGCCACCGACACCGGCGGCTCGATCCGCCAGCCGGCCGCCTTCTGCGGCGTCACCGGCATCAAGCCCACCTACGGCCGCGTGTCGCGCTTCGGCATGATCGCCTTCGCCTCCTCGCTCGACCAGGGCGGCCCGATCGCCCAGACCGCCGAAGACTGCGCCATGCTGCTCGGCCCCATGGTCGGCCACGATCCGCGCGACTCGACCAGCCTGACGCCCGAACAGGGCAATGTGCGCGAAGACTTCACGCGTGAACTGGACCAGCCGCTGAACGGCCTGCGCATCGGCCTGCCGAAGGAGTACTTCGGCGAAGGCCTGGCCGCCGACGTCGAACAGGCCGTGCGCGCCGCGCTCGACGAATTCGTCAAGCTGGGCGCCACCCTGGTCGATATTTCGCTGCCCAAGACCAGCCTGTCGATCCCGGTCTACTACATCATCGCCCCGGCCGAAGCCTCGTCCAACCTGTCGCGCTTCGACGGTGTGCGCTACGGCCACCGCGCGGCCCAGTACAAGGACCTGTCGGACATGTACAAGAAGAGCCGCGCCGAAGGCTTCGGGCCGGAAGTCCAGCGCCGCATCATGGTCGGCACCTACGTGCTGTGCCACGGCTACTACGACGCCTACTACCTGCAGGCGCAAAAGATCCGCCGCCTGATCGCCGACGATTTCCAGTCCGTGCTGGGCAGCCAGTGCGACGTCATCATGGGCCCGGTGGCCCCGACCGTGGCCTGGGATCTGGGCGAGAAGACCGACGATCCGGTGGCCAACTACCTGGCCGACATCTTCACCCTGTCGACCAGCCTGGCCGGCCTGCCCGGCATGTCGATCCCGTGCGGCTTCGGCGCCGGCGAGAAGAACGGCAAGCGCCCGGTCGGCCTGCAGATCATCGGTAACTACTTCGCCGAAGCCAGGCTGCTGGGCATCGCCCACCAGTACCAGCAAGTGACCGACTGGCACACCCGCGCACCGGCCGGCGTTTAACTCACAAGACACAAGAGAGATTCATATGCAATGGGAAGTCGTCATCGGTCTTGAGAACCACGTTCAGCTCACGACCGCATCCAAGATCTTCAGCGGCAGCTCGATCCGCTTCGGCGCCGAACCGAACACCCAGGCCAGCCCGGTCGACCTGGCGCTGCCGGGCGTGCTGCCGGTCATGAACAAGGGCGCGGTCGAACGCGCGATCCGCTTCGGCCTGGCGGTCGGCGGCAAGATCAATCCGCACTCGGTCTTCGCGCGCAAGAACTACTTCTACCCCGACCTGCCCAAGGGCTACCAGATCAGCCAGTTCGAGGAACCGGTGGTGATCGGCGGCCAGCTGACCTTCGGCTACGAAAAGGATGGCAAGTTCGAGACCAGGACCGTCAACCTGACCCGCGCCCACCTCGAGGAAGACGCCGGCAAGTCGCTGCATGAAGACTATGCGGGCATGACCGGCATCGACCTGAACCGCGCCGGCACGCCGCTGCTGGAGATCGTCTCCGAGCCGGAGATGCGCAGTTCGGCCGAAGCGGTGGCCTACGCCAAGGCCCTGCATTCGCTGGTGATGTGGCTGGGCGTCTGCGACGGCAATATGCAGGAAGGCTCGTTCCGCTGCGACGTCAACGTCTCGGTGCGTCCGGTCGGCCAGCAGGAATTCGGCACCCGCTGCGAGATCAAGAACCTGAACTCCTTCCGCTTCATGGAAGAAGCCATCGCCTACGAAGTGCGGCGCCAGATCGAACTGATCGAAGACGGCGGCAAGGTCCAGCAGGCCACGCGCCTGTGGGACCCGGACAGGAAGGAAACCCGCGCCATGCGCAGCAAGGAAGACGCGCAGGACTACCGCTACTTCCCCGACCCCGACCTGCCGCCGCTGGTGATCGGCCAGGACTGGATCGACCGCGTCAAGGGCGACATGCCCGAGCTGCCGGCCGCGATGCGCGCGCGCTTCGTGGGCGACTACGCCCTGCCCGAGTACGACAGCCTGATCCTGACCTCGTCGAAGGACATGGCCAACTACTTCGAAGCGGTGGTGGCCAAGGCCGGCAAGGAAAACGCCAAGACGGCGGCCAACTGGCTGATGGGCGATGTGGCTTCGACTCTGAACCGCGAAAACGTCGACATCGCCGACAGCCCGGTGGAAGCGTCGCAGCTGGCGCTGCTGCTCAAGCGCATCGCCGACGGCACCATCTCCAACAAGATCGCCAAGGAAGTGTTCGCGGCCATGTGGGAAGCCAGGTCGGCGGACGAGAACATCGCCGACGCGATCATCGACCAGAAGGGCCTGCGCCAGATTTCCGACACCGGCGCGCTGGAGAAGATCGTCGACGACGTGCTGGCGGCGAACGAGAAGTCGGTCGAGCAGTACCGCGCCGGCAAGGAAGCGGCCATCAATGCGCTGATCGGCCAGGCCATGAAGGCATCGCGCGGCAAGGCCAATCCGGCGCAGCTGACCGAACTGCTGAAGAAGAAGCTGGTGTCGTAATACTCACATCGTCCTTGCGACTAGCGAGGACGATGACGGTTGCTAGGTCGGCAGTATCGTAGCGTTCACCTGAATGTCGACATCGGGGAAGGAAGCGATCAGTTTCAGTTCCCCGCCTAACGCGGCGACGTACTGCCGCAAGGTACTCACGTACATATCCTCGCGTCGCTCCAGTTTGGACACCGCCGCTTGTTCGACGTTCATGAGTTTGGCGAGCTCCACCTGCGTAATTTCGCGGGCTTTTCGCAATTCCTGCAATTGCATTTGCAGGAGCATCGCATCGGTTCTCGCAGCCGCACGTTGCCTCGATTCCGGCGCCATGGCCTGCCGCAGTTCGCTGAATTTCTTAGCCATTGTTGTGCCCTTCCTGATTCAAGGTTTTCAAGTGCGTGTCGTACAGCGCATCGGCCACGGGCACATTTCTCTCGTACCATCGATCGTCGCCAACCTTGGACCCGCCCAGCAGTAGAATCGCGCACCGGCGCGGATCGAACGCATACAAGACGCGATAAGGCTTACCTTCATGCTGAACACGCAGTTCACGCATGTGCGAGTGCCTTGAGCTTTTGACGCCCGACGAATGAGGAAATCCAAGATTCGGCCCCGCATGCATAAGTAGCCCAACAGATGCGTCGACCGACTCTTGTTCCAACGCTGTCAACCCGGCCCACCACGCTCCAAATTCGTCGGTGTACTCCACGTCCCAAGCATTGCTCATTATTCCTCCCAATGACTATTCCGTCAAGAGCATATTTTTGCATGCATTGCGCGGTTCAATGATCGAGCACGTCAAGTCGTGCGTGCCGCTTGTCCCCTTATGACAGATGCCGCATCGTTGCGGCACCCGTCACAACAATGAGATTGCCGTGTCCGTCTCCCCGATAACTGAACTGAGCGTGTTCGGGCTCGCCGCGCTAGCGCCAACGGCGGCGCGATCCTCGATATCGTCTGCCTGGACCCGCGGCCGCTTACTTGTTCACCTTGCCGACGGCCCGTATTTCCGCCACTCCCACGGCAGTGCCCGGCGCGGCATACACGCGCACGCGCAGGCGGCGGCCCGTCAATGCCTCGGTATCGATTTCGACGCGCTCCTGCACGCTGTCGCCGAGCGTCTGCCGGGCCAGTGTGGCCCACTTGCCGTCGGCGGTCTCCAGATCGGCCTGCACTGCGTAACGGCCGGGCGCGGCCAAGGTCACCATGAGACGGCGCACCGTCACGATGCGTTCCAGGTCGATCGCGACCCACGGCGAGCGGTCGTCCGCGGCCGGGGCCCAGAAACTGCTGGCGTTGCCGTCGTTGACCAGGCGCGAAGCATGGCCCGGTGCGGACGAGCTGGCGTCAGTCGGATTGTCGCCGCCGAATATCTGGTCCGGTTCGTCCTTCAGCGCCGCTTCCGGAAGATACGGCCGCTCTGGCGCCAGCGCGGTGGTACCTGGCTGGAACGGCGGGCCTTGGAGCGTACGCACGTCAAGCGTGGCATCGCGCAGGCCCGGCGAGCTGGCGCGCACACGGCTCACGCCAGCCTGCCAGCTGCGCATGGCGATGGCGGCCTGGCCGTCGCGAATCGCAATGGCGGAGTCCGGCGAAAAATCCATGCGGCGGCCGGTCGGCAGCTCCCCCGGACCGCTTTCGATTTCCAGGCGCACCGGTGGGCTGTTGCTCAGCGGTGTGCCGTCGGCATCCACCACCGTGACCACCAGCTGCACGTCGTCCGTCCCGTCGGCACGGCGGATCGCCGGCGCGCTCGCGCTCAGGCGCAGCGCGCTGGCGCGCCCGGCCTGCGGCCAGCTGGGCGCGGCGATGCCGCGGTAGGCCTGGCGATACCAATACCAGGCACGCTTGGGCAAGCGTGCGTAGTCGATCATCCCCATCGAGCCGAAGTCGCGGCCGGCGATGGTGCCATGGTCGAAGCCGGACCAGATCACTTCGCCCGAACGCCACGGCTGGCGCCAGGTCTCGGGCTGGTCGTCCCTGGCGCCCGGGGTTTTCTCCAGATCGCCCCAGCCGGGGGCATAGGCGCCCGGCCGATTGGCAATGGTCGAGCCATATTCGGCCACGAAATTGGGCACCCCGGGATTCGGGAACAGCACGGCGCCGTCGCCGTTATAGCCGGCGATGTCGCCCAAATGGTCGAGGTCCCCGCGCTGGGCGCCGCTGACGGCCGCCGGCCGCGATGGATCGAGCTTGTGCGTCAACGCCACCATCTCCTTGAGCAGGCGGCGCGCTTCCGGCAGCGTGTCGGGCGGGGTGAAAAACACCTCGTTACCCATGCTCCAGGCGACAATCGATGGATGGTTGCGGAAAATGCGGATCATCTCCCCAAGCTGCTGCTTGATACTGGCGTCGAAGGCGGGGCGGTGGGCCGGATCGGTCGGATATGCCGAGCCTCCCCAGGGACTGTTGATCGCGCCCGTGCCCCAGAATGGCGCCTCGGACAGGAACAGCACGCCGAGGCGGTCGGTGGCGCTCGCGAAATGCGGATCGTGCGGATAGTGCGAGCCGCGGATGAAATCGAGTCCGGCATCCTTGATCTGGGCGACGTCGCGCTCGATGGCGCTGTTGGTGACGGCGTCGCCCCACCCTGCCTGGTCCTGGTGCACATTCGCCCCGCGGAAGTAGCGATGCTGGCCATTGAGGAAGAAGCCGCGGTCGGCGGTCCAGGCGAAGCAGCGGAAACCGAACTCGGTGTCGAAACTGTCGCGCAGGCGGCCGTCGCTGCGCAGCTGCGTCCGCGCGCGGTAGAGCCGCGGGGTTTCGGGTGACCACAGCGCGGGGCGCTTGATCCAGCCCGACAGCTGGCGCGCCGTCACGGTGGCGCCGGGCGCCACCCGCACCCGGTCCGGCGCAAGGGTGGCCACCTTGCGGCCGTGCGCGTCGTAGATGTCGGTAGCGACCTCGATGAGCGCCTCGCGCGGCCCATCATTGCGCACCTCCGTCTCCAGCGCCACCTTGCCGCGCTCGGCGGACAGCTCGGGCGTGGTCACAGAAGTGCCGGTCCAGGGCACATGTTCCGCGTCGGTCTGTACCAGCCAGACGTCGCGGTACAAACCGCCGCTGAATTGATGCTCGCCGGCGCGCGGCGCCAGCGTGGGGTCCCAGTTGTTGTTGACGCGGACGGCGATGGTATTGGCACCCGCGCGCAGGCTGGCGGTGATATTCACGGGGAAGCCGGTATAGCCGCCGCGATGGCGCGCCAGCGCGCTTCCGTTGACGAACACTTCGGCATCCTGGAAAGCCCCCTCGAATTCCAGGAACACCTGACGCCGCGGATCGAGCCGGTCCAGCGTCAGCGTCTTGCGGTACCAGCCATAGCCGACATACACCGAGGAGGCCTGGAAGTAGGGAATGCTGAAGCTGTGCGGCAGGCCGACCGCTTGCCAGTGCGCGTCATCGAATTCGGGTCGTTCCGCCCCGGCCGCGTCGCCAAGGTAAAAGCGCCAGCCGGCATTGAAGCTGTCGCGCGATCGCAGCGTTTTGTGCGCGTTCGCCGCGGCCTTGGGCAGCGCCGATGCGCCGCTGGGCTGCTCCGTCTTTGCACAGGCAAGGAGGGGCAATCCGAGGACGATGGCTGCAAGCACGTGCACGAAACGGAGCGGTCGAACGAGGTGAAGTTTCATGGCCGGGAGAGTAAGGATGGATGCGAAAGGTAAAAGTTATCGATACCATTTTACGCTATACCATCCGGTTGTGCCGCCTCGCGCCGCCCAGCACGAGGGTGGCGCGGCGCTTGAATCAGGCGGCCAGGCTGGCGCGGCGCGGGGCGGTGAGGCTGGCCGGATGGAGTATCTGGTCGAGCGCCGCTTCGCTGAGCAGGCCCTGTTCCAGCACCAGCTCGCGCACGCTGCGCCCCGTGACCAGCGCATCCTGCGCCAGCCGCGTCGCCGCTTCGTAGCCGATGTAGGGGTTGAGGGCGGTGACGATGCCGATCGAGCCATCCACCAGCGCCTGCAGGTGGGCGCGGTTGGCGGTGATGCCGTTCACGCAGCGCTCGGCCAGCACGATGCAGCCGGCGCTCAGGTGCGCGGTACTCTTGAACAGCGAGTGGGCGATGATGGGTTCGAACGCGTTCAATTGCAGCTGCCCGCCTTCGGCCGCGAAGCTGATGGTGACGTCGTTGCCCAGCACTTCGAAGGCGATCTGGTTCACCACTTCCGGTATCACGGGATTGACCTTGCCGGGCATGATGCTGGAACCGGCCTGCATCGGCGGCAGGTTGATTTCGCCGAAGCCGGCGCGCGGCCCGCTCGAGAGCAGGCGCAAGTCGTTGCACACCTTGGACAGCTTGAGCGCGACCCGCTTGAGCACGCCGGACAGCTGCACGAAAGCGCCCACGTCCTGGGTCGCTTCGATCAGGTTAGGGGCGGTCGACAGGGGAATGCCGCTCAGCGCCGACAGCGCCGTGCACACCATGCGCGCGTAGTCCGGATGGGTGTTGATGCCGGTGCCGATGGCGGTCGCGCCCATGCTCACTTCGCACATCAGCAACGCCGCTTCGCGCAGGCGCTCCTGGTCTTCGCCCAGCATCACGGCATAGGTGGCGAATTCCTGGCCGAGCGTCATCGGCACGGCATCCTGCAATTGGGTGCGGCCCATCTTGAGCACATCGGCGAATTCCACCGCCTTGGCGCCGAATGCCTGGCGCAGCACCTCCATGGCCGCGATCAGCTGTTGCGCGCCGGCGTAGGCGGCCAGGCGCAGCGCGGTCGGATAGACGTCGTTGGTGCTCTGGCCCAGGTTGACGTGCTCGTTCGGATGCAGCACGTGGTAGGCGCCGCGCGGCTGGCCCAGGATCTCCAGCGCCAGGTTGGCGATCACCTCGTTGGCGTTCATATTCGTGGAGGTGCCGGCGCCGCCCTGGATCATGTCGACCACGAAGTGCTCGTGCAGGTGGCCGGTGCGAATGCGCGCGCAGGCTTGCACGATGGCCTCGGCCAGCTCGCCGTCGAGCAGCCCCAGCTCGCGGTTGACCATCGCGGCGGCCTGCTTGACCGTGGCCAGCGCCACGATCAGCTCCCGGCTGTGCGCGATGGGCACGCCGCTGATGGGGAAGTTTTCAACGGCGCGCAGCGTGTGGATGCCGTAGTAGGCCTGCTGCGGGATGGCGCGCTCGCCGAGCAGATCGTGCTCGGTCCTGTACGTGGTGTCTGACATGATGCGGTCCTTTCGAATGGGCGTCGGTAGTTGACGAATTCATTCTAGGGACGGCGCATGGCCTAACTATTCCGATGAGGCATAGATTGATGCGGGGCGCGCAAACCGGCCCACAGCGTGTCCACCACGGGCTTGCGGCGGTCGATGGCGCGGAACAGGCGAATCTCCAGCTTCATGCTCCACTGCACGCCGCCGGCGCGCACCAGGCGGCCCTCGGCCAGCTCGCGCGCGATGGCGCTTTCCGGCAGCCAGGCCATGCCCTGCCCTGACAGCGTCATCGTCTTGAGCAGTTCGGCCAGGTCGGTCTCGTAGCAGTTCTGCAGCGACGCCGGCTGGTCGATGCGCGCGAGGATGCGCTGCACCACCCGGCCGAAGTAGGACGCCGGCATGTAGGCCAGGTGCGGCAGCGGATGGGCTTTGCTTCCCGGCAGGCTGAATGCGGGCGAACCGGCGCGGTTGGGCACGCACACCGGCATCACCACCTCGTCGCCCAGATGCAGGTATTCGTAGCGGCTGGCATCGAGCTCGATGGGAAGGCCGGCGTGGTGGTAGCACAGCAGGAGGTCGCAATTGCCTTCGACCAGCGCCAGCACCGCGTCGTGCACATTCGACGGCAGGATGCGGGCACGCAAGGCACCGTGACGCGCCTGCACGCCATTGAGCCATCCCGGAAAGAAATTCAGCGCCAGCGTGTGGCCGGCGGCCACGCGCAGCACCTGGTCGTCGGTGTCCTGGGTGCGCAGCACGGCGCGCGCGTCGTTCAGCAGGCGCATCGCCTCGCTGGCCGCGCTGCTGAACATCTTGCCCGCTGGCGTGAGCACCAGCGGATAGGTGCTGCGGTCGACCAGGTCGGCGCCGACCCAGGCTTCCAGCGCCTGAATGCGCCGGCTCAGCGCCGACTGCGTCACGCAGCGTTCCTCGGCCGAGCGCGAGAAGTTGCGCGTCTGCGCCAGGCTGAGAAAATCGTCCAGCCATTTGATGTCCATTTTTCCTCCAAGCACGGAGCGATTCCGCCAGTCATTTTAGGATGCTTGCCCGTGCCGGCCTATGCCGAAATTGCATGAGGCCAGTACAAATCGGCATAAGCTGCCGCGCTGCCAAGTGTATCGTTATACCGTCAGCCACCACCTGTACGACCGACTCCATGACAGCGACAACTTCGCGCGCGCCGCATGTGCGCCACCTCGGCATTATCGGCGGTTTTGGCACGCTGGCAAGCCAGGACCTGCACCGCAAGCTGGCCGATGCCATCGCCGCGCGCGATGGCGCCGCCGAGGAATGCTACACGCTCACGCTCGACAGCCAGCCCTGCGAGCGCGCACGCGACGTCGGCCGGCGCAAGCTGTACCTGTACGACCGCATCCGCCATTTCGAAACCGGCCATGCCGACGGCGTGCTGCTGCCCTGCTTCGTCAGCCACACCTTCCTGCCCGAGCTGCAGGCCGAGCTGGGGGTGACGGTGTACGACATGATGGCGGCGCTGGCCGCGCATCTGGGCGCCGGCCGCCCGCGCAGGCTGGGCGTGCTGTGCGCCAGCTATGTGCAGGAACAGGGCCTGTTCGAACACTACTTCCCGGCCGGCGACCTGCTCTATCCGCGGCCTGCCATCCAGCGCGACTGCGTGATGCGCGCCATGTACGGACCCGATGGACTGATGGAGGGCCAGGCCGGCGAGGAGCAGCTCGAACGCCTGCAGGCCGCGTGCGCCGACCTGCTGGCGCAGGGAGCGGACCTGATCATCCCGGGCGCGGGCGAGATCGCGGCGCTGGCCGGGCAGCTGCGCAGCCGCGGCTTTCCGGTGCTCGACAGCCATCAGGTCTATGTGGATCACGCGCTGGCCCAGCAGGCCCAGAGCCGCGCGCCGGCGTTCAAGCTGGGCATCGTGGGCGGGATCGGGCCGGCCGCCACGGTGGACTTCATGCAGAAGATCATCCGCAATACCCAGGCCAGCCGCGACCAGGACCACGTGCGCCTGATCGTCGAGCACAATCCGCAGATCCCGGACCGCACCGCCAATTTGATGGGCACCGGCGACGACCCGACCTTGGCGCTGTACTCGGCCTGCAAGCGGCTGGAGGAAAACGGCGCGGCGCTGATCGCCATGCCCTGCAATACGGCGCACGCGTATGTGGAACGTATCCAGGGGCTGCTGCGCACGCCGATCGTCAACATGCTGTCCGAAACGGTCGCCCACATCGAGCGGCATTGGGCGGGGCATGCGACGGTCGGCCTGCTGGCAACGACCGGCACGGTCGGCAGCGGCGTCTATCATGACGCGGCGGGCGGCAGCCGGTTCGAACTGATCGTACCGGATGCGGCCCACCAGCAGGACGTGATGGAGGCGATTTACGGTGAGCGCGGCGTGAAAGCCGGCTTTACGGACGGCGACTGCAAGGCCGCCCTGCTGCGCGCGCTGGCGCACCTGGCCGCGCGCGGCGCGAGCGTCGTGATCCTCGGCTGCACCGAGCTGCCGCTCCTGCTGCCGCAGGACCCGGCCTATGCCATCGGCGGGCGCTCGGTGGCACTGCTCGATCCTACCGACATCCTGGCGCGCCGCTGCGTGGCGCTGTCGCTGGCGGCCAGGATGGGCTGATCAGATGCCGTAGCGGGCGCGGTAGGCCGATACCGCATCGTTGTACTGCGCCAGTTCCGGCTCGGCCTGGATATAGCTGAACAGATCGTCCAGATTGCCGATCGAGACCACCGGAATGCCGAATTCGCGGCTCACTTCCTGCACCGCCGAACTGGCCGACAGTTCGCCGTCCTTGCCCGAACGCTCCATGCGGTCCAGCGCGATGAGCACCGCGCACGGTTCGGCGCCGGCGGCGCGGATCATCTCGACCGATTCGCGCACCGAGGTGCCGGCCGAAATCACGTCGTCGATAATTACGACCTTGCCCTTCAACTTGGCGCCGACGATGGTGCCGCCCTCGCCGTGGTCCT
>CAMLHI010000029.1 GCA_946479705.1 uncultured Oxalobacteraceae bacterium | reverse complement strand
CCGGCGTGTACGACATCCATTCGCCGCGGGTACCCGGCCCGGACGACATGGAGCGTCTGCTGCGCAAGGCAGCGCGCGTGATCCCGCCGGAAAACTTGTGGGTCAACCCCGACTGCGGCCTGAAAACCCGGGCCTGGCCGGAGACTCGGGCGGCCCTGGCCAATATGGTCGAAGCGGCGCGCCGGATGCGCCGCGATACGATTGCTATAGGCCAGCGCTGACATCGCGACCAGCGATTGCGAAGGTCGCGGACTTGGTTCAAGGCCGACGAAATCGTGTGTCGCTTCCGTTGCGGTTTGGGACAACGAGGAAAAACCAAGCGCAAGTCTTTCCACAGCACGTACTGGAAGTGCACGTTGAACAGGGAACTCCAGAAGCCGAAGGCCAACTCGGCGATGATCTTGTCCGGGGTGGCGACTTCTGCACGGCGTTGAAGTTTGCCCACGGCTCCTGCTACCTCCTGCAACTGCCATTGGAAGGCTGAACCGCCATGCCATGCTTCCCACCAATCCGGGCGCGCATACAAGACGCTGAGTCGTCGGTGGATCCCATTTCTCAAGGCGATTTCAAGAACGCTCAGCATCGGCATCATGGCCTCGGCCAGCAGCATATTGTTCACGTAGGCCTTCATCGCCCTCGCTTCGTCGTTACCGCATGAGGCGCGGTAGCGGCCAAGACGCGCCGCCGAAAAGTGCTTTTCGAGATCATTCCAGTTCATTGAGCACCATCTTTGAATATTTTTGATCAGGATGATATAGTGTGAGCGCAGCCCTGGGCTAAGTTCTCTCCCAGACGCCATACTGGTGACGACGCTAGGTTAGTTTTTGGTCCCGCTTACGGGACCGCCCCGATTCAAGACAAACCCGCCCTATCGGCGGGTTTGTCGCATCTGGACGTGATTTTCGCGCCCGCAAAATTGCCTGTTTGCCCCTTCATCGACACTGCCTGAATGGTGACGCACCGATGGCGCCGACGAACTGTCCAAGTCATTAAAAGACCATAACGAATGCTGTGCGCCTGGCGCGCATTTTGTCGCCACGGCCCCTCGCCATAGCCCGAGCTATGAAGAGCATTTGCGTCCTGATCGGCAACGTTCTGGCGCGCTGCTCGGGCACGTCCGACGAACTCCCAGCTTCCTAAGCAGTTGCCTCGCGGAACATGCGGGGCAACTCTCCCCTTGCGGCAATTTTCACAGTAGAATGCACGAGCCTGCGCCATGTTGGGCCTAGCCCACCTCTCACGACTCGTCATGCTCAAAAGCCCGTCCACACTGCCCATCGAAATCAAGATCTCCACGGTCGTTGCGATCTCCACGATCCTGCACTCGGCGGATCCGCTGGCCATCGACGCGGCCCTGAAGCAGATGACCGGCGGCGTCTCCGACTTCTTCGAAGACGAATTCGCGGTCATCGACGTCAGCGCGGTGGCGCCCCACGTGCCCCATTTCGAGTGGGACAAGCTGGTGGCGCTGCTGAAGAAATACCGCCTCAACGCGGTGGCCGTGCGCGGCGCGCCAGCCACCATGCATGAATCGATCCGCGCGCACGGCCTGTCGATCGACGACGGCAGCAGCGGCGTCAAGCCGCGCGCCGACAGCGAGGCCCCGCCCACGCTGACGGCCGCGCCGGCCCCGATTCCCGCCCCGCCGCCAGCGCCCCCGCCAGCCCCGGTGGCCGCGACCGCGCTGGTGGCGCCCGGCGCCATGATCATCGACCAGCCGGTGCGCGCCGGCCAGCGCGTGTACGCGCGCGGCTGCGACCTGATCGTCACGGCAGTGGTC
Organism: uncultured Oxalobacteraceae bacterium; assembly: GCA_946479705.1. Next base: position 12,899 of record CAMLHI010000029.1, on the reverse strand, counting down.
AACAATGGCGCCGAGATCATCGCCGACGGCAGCATCCATGTGTATTCGACCCTGAACGGGCGCGCCCTGGCGGGTGCCTCGGGCAATGCCGATGCACGCATTTTCGCGCTCAGTATGCAACCCGAGCTGGTGTCGATCGCCGGTGTGTACCGCACTTTCGACGAAGGCTTTCCGCCGGCGCTGGCGCACAAGGCCGCCCAGATCCGCCTGGTCGGCGACCGCATCGATATACTATCGCTCACCCCGGCATCCCGCGCCCAAACCTAAGCGCTTGAGAGTCTTTCGATCATGCCCGCTCATCACGCCCGAAAAACTCTCAAGCTCTGACACAAAAAAAGGACCCTACAGTGGCAAGAATTATTGTTGTTACGTCCGGCAAAGGTGGTGTCGGCAAGACTACCTCCAGCGCCAGCTTCTCGACCGGCCTGGCCTCGCGCGGCCACAAGACCGCAGTGCTCGACTTCGACGTCGGCCTGCGCAACCTCGACCTGATCATGGGTTGCGAACGCCGCGTGGTGTATGACCTGATCAACGTGATCAATGGCGAAGCGTCCCTGAACCAGGCCCTCATCAAGGACAAGCACTGCGACAACCTGTTCATCCTGCCGGCCTCGCAGACGCGCGACAAGGATGCCCTGTCCGAGCAGGGCGTCGAGCGGGTGCTCAATGAGCTGATCAACATGGGCTTCGAGTACATCATCTGCGATTCGCCGGCCGGCATCGAGCACGGCGCGCTGATGGCGCTGACCTTCGCCGACGAAGCCATCATCGTGACCAATCCGGAAGTGTCCTCGGTGCGCGATTCGGACCGCATCCTCGGCATCATCCAGGCCAAATCGCGCCGCGCCCAGACCGGCGCCGAACCGGTCAAGGAACACCTCTTGATCACGCGCTACTCGCCGAAACGGGTCGAGAACGACGAAATGCTGTCCTACCAGGACGTGCAGGAAATCCTGCGCATTCCGCTGATCGGCATCATTCCGGAATCGGAATCGGTGCTGCACGCCTCCAACCAGGGCAATCCGGCGATCCACTTCAAGGGCACCGACGTGGCCGAAGCCTACGAGGACGTGGTGTCGCGCTTTCTCGGCCAGGACATTCCGCTGCGCTTTACCGCCTACGAAAAACCCGGCTTCCTGCAGCGTATCTTTGGGGTGAAGTGATATGGCCTTGCTCGACTTCCTGTTTGCCTCCAAGCCGAAGAGCGCGTCGGCGGCCAAGGAACGGCTGCAGATCATCATCGCGCGCGAGCGCACCAACCGCGCCGGCCCGGACTTCCTGCCGGCCCTGCACCGCGAACTGATCGAGGTGATCTCGAAGTACACCAAGGTCAACGCCGACGACATCAAGATTTCGCTGGACCGCCAGGGCAACCTGGAAGTGCTCGACGTCAACGTCGTACTCCCCGACGCCTGATCCCCCTCCCGGCCCGGCGCCCGCCGCGGCCGGGGAAAACCCTTCCCTCCCCGCTTGATTCAGCCGGCCCGCGCGCCGGCTGAAGTCATTTCCAGTCCTCATTATTTCCTTGCAGACTTAAAATTTATTGCCGGGTGACCCGTTCCGGTGTACCTTTGGTGATGAAAGAAGAGGCAGTTGTTGTTGCAAAACGTAAATTTCTTCTTCGCAATGAATGTTTAATTGTAAAAGTCTGTTATATTCTGAGTAACTATCCTTGGCTAGACTGTAGGAACGGTCCTACGGCAAAGTCGGAGTGCGGGTTCACCTATCATGAGAATTGCGGTTTTAGACAGCGATCACAACCAGGCAGTCCTGATTTGCCAGGTGCTGACGGCAGCTGGCCACAGCTGTCAATCGTTCGGCAGCGCCAAGGATATGCTGGCGCAGTTGCGAAAAGACAACACCGACATGCTGATCCTGGACTGGCAGGCGGCAGACTTGCCGGGCGCGGAAGTACTGCGCCGGGCCAAGGAAAAATTGTCGGCCCAAACGCCCGTGATGTTTCTCACCAACAGTTCGGCGGAAGACGACATCGTCAGCGGGATTGCCGCCGGCGCCGACGATTATGTGATCAAGCCGCTGCGCCGCGGCGAGCTGGTGGCCCGCGTGCAAGCCCTGCTGCGCCGCGCCTACCCCACGCAGAGTGGTGCCGAGCAGCTTCAGTTCGGTCCGTATGTATTCGAAACGCGCCCGGGCCGCCTGCTGATGGATGGCGCCGTCATCGACGTGACGCACAAGGAGTTTTATCTGGCGCTGCTGTTTTTCCGCAACATCGGGCGTCCCCTGTCGCGCGCCTACATCCACGAATCGGTGTGGATCCGCGAAACCGCCGTGCCCTCGCGCACCATGGACACCCACGTCTCACGGGTGCGCAACAAGCTGCACCTGAAACCGGAGAACGGTTTCCGCCTGGTTCCGGTGTACAGCTACGGTTACCGTCTGGAAAAGCTAAGCAGCCCAAGCCCCTGAGCAACCCTGCGACGGCAGGGGGTATAATGACGGCACACCTCGTTTACCTGCGCGCTTGATCGCCATGCAACTCCTCGCCGTCGGCCTGAACCACACCACTGCCCCAGTCTCGCTGCGCGAGCAATTGGCGCTGGCGCCCGAGCAGCTGGGCACGGCGGTGCGGGCCGCGCGCAGCTGGTTCGCGCGCCTGGACGACCGCGGCGCCGACGAGGCCGCCATCCTGTCGACCTGCAACCGCACCGAGATGTATGCGGCCAGCCACGTGCCCAATCCGCTCGACGCCAGCGCCCACTTCCTGGCCGACTACCACAAGCTCGATTTCAACGAGCTGCGCCAGCACCTGTACATGCTGCCGCAGGACGCCGCCGTGCGCCACGCCTTCCGGGTCGCCTCCGGGCTCGACTCGATGGTGCTGGGCGAGCCGCAGATCCTCGGCCAGTTGAAGGACGCGGTGCGCCACGCCGAGGAAGCCGGCGGCCTGGGCACCTATCTGCACCAGCTGTTCCAGCGCAGTTTTTCGGTCGCCAAGGAAGTGCGCAGCACCACCGAGATCGGCGCGCACAGCGTGTCGATGGCGGCGGCCGCGGTGCGCCTGTCCGAACGCATCTTCGACAAGATCGCCGACCAGAACGTGCTGTTCATCGGCGCCGGCGAAATGATCGAACTGTGCGCCACCCACTTCGCGGCGCACAAGCCGCGCTCGATCACGGTGGCCAACCGCACCATGGAACGCGGCGAAGCGCTGGCCGAGCGCTTCGGCGGCAAGGCCATCCGCCTGGCCGCCCTGCCCGAGCAGCTGTCCCAGTTCGACATCGTGGTCTCGTGCACCGCCTCCTCGCTGCCGCTGATCGGCCTGGGGCTGGTCGAACGGGCCGTCAAGGCGCGCCGCCACAAGCCGATGTTCATGGTCGACCTGGCCGTGCCGCGCGATATCGAGCCAGAAATCGCCCGCCTCGACGACGTGTTCCTGTACACCGTCGACGATCTCGGGCAAGTGGTCCAGAGCGGCATCGAAAGCCGCCAGGCCGCGGTGGCGCAGGCCGAAGCCATTATCGACCTGCGCGTGCAGTCCTACATGCACTGGGTCGACGACCGCGCCGTGGTGCCGGTGATCCAGGACCTGCAGGAGAACGGCGAAGCCATGCGCCTGCTGGAACTCGATCGCGCGCGCAAGATGCTGGCGCGCGGCGACGATGCCGAAGCCGTGCTCGAAGCGCTTTCCAAAGGCTTGACCGCCAAGTTCCTGCACGGCCCGCAGCAGGCGCTGCACCGCGCCCAGGGTGACGAGCGCGCCCGCCTCGCCAGCCTGCTGCCCCAGCTGTTCCGCGGCCGCCGTTAGCGCCCCCGCCTTTCCGCCTTTCCCCGCGCGGGCCTGTGGCCCTGCGCCATGTCCCCCTTCAAAGAGTACCCATGAAACCATCGATGCTGGCCAAGCTGGACCAATTGGCGAACCGACTTGTCGAACTCGACGAACTGCTCATGCATGAAGGCGCCACCGCCAACATGGACAGCTACCGCAAGATGACGCGCGAGCACGCCGAAATCGGTCCGCTGGTGGCGCTGTACAAGGAGTTCCAGCGCGCCCAGAGCGACATCGTGGAAGCCCAGGAGATGCTGGGCGACCCGGACATGAAGGAGTTCGCGCAGGAGGAAATCGAAGCGGCCAAGGGGCGCGTGGCCGCTCTGGAGATGGACCTGCAAAAGATGCTGCTGCCGAAGGACGCCAACGACGAGCGCAACATCTTCCTGGAGATCCGCGCCGGCACCGGCGGCGACGAATCGGCCCTGTTCGCGGGCGACCTGCTGCGCATGTACACCCGCTTCGCCGAGCGCAATCGCTGGCAGGTGGAGATGGTGTCGGAATCGCCCTCGGACCTGGGCGGCTACCGCGAGGTGATCGTGCGCCTGGTCGGCAACGGCGCCTACTCCAAGCTCAAGTTCGAGTCGGGCGGGCACCGCGTGCAGCGGGTGCCCGCCACCGAAACCCAGGGCCGCATCCACACCTCGGCCTGCACGGTGGCAGTGATGCCGGAAGCCGATGAAGTCGAGGACGTCAACATCAACCCGGCCGACCTGCGCATCGATACCTTCCGCGCCTCGGGCGCGGGCGGGCAGCACATCAACAAGACCGATTCGGCGGTGCGCCTGACCCACCTGCCGACCGGGATCGTGGTCGAATGCCAGGACGACCGCAGCCAGCACAAGAACAAGGCCCAGGCCCTGAAGGTGCTGGCCGCGCGCATCAAGGACGTGCAGCTGCGCGAGCAGCAGTCGAAGGAAGCGGCTACCCGCAAGAGCCTGATCGGCTCGGGCGACCGCAGCGAGCGTATCCGCACCTACAACTTCCCGCAGGGGCGCATGACCGACCACCGCATCAACCTGACCTTGTACAAGCTGGACTTCATCATGGACGGCGAGCTGACCGAACTGACCAACGCGCTGGCGGCCGAGCACCAGGCCGAACTGCTGGCCCAGCTGGGCGATTAAGCCAACGGTAAGCGCGCCGCGTTACACTGGCACCGCCCCTCACCTGCCCGGATATCCAAGATGCCCAAGAACCGCACACTGCTTACCGCCATCGGCCTGATCTGTTACGCCCTGATCGGCGCGGCCCTGTATCTGCAGCACGCCAAGGACATGCTGCCCTGCCCGCTGTGCGTGATCCAGCGCTACGCCTACATCTTCGCCGGTACCTTCGCGCTGCTGGCGGCGTGGACCAGGCCGGCCAAGGTGTGGAACGCGCTGGCCCTGATCGCGTCGCTGACCGGCCTGGGTTACGTCGGCAAGCACCTGTACGTGCTGGCCCATCCCGGCTTTTCGTGCGGGATGGACCCGATGGAAACCCTCCTCAACAAGATCCCCACCGCGACGGCCATGCCGTGGCTGTTCCAGGCCGACGGGCTGTGCGAGGATGCCACTTCCGGCGTGCTCGGCCTGTCGATTCCGCAGTGGTCGGCCGTGTGGTTCGCGATCGTCACGGCGGCGCTGCTGTACACGCTGGTGCGGCGCCGGTGAAGCTGGCTGCCCTGCAGGCCGCGCTGCCGCTCGATGCGCTGGAAAACCGCATCCTGCTGTGCCACGCGCTGGGCCTGACGCGCATTCAGCTGATTACCCAGTCCGAGCGCGAGGTCAGCGAAGCCGAACTGGCGACACTGCATGCCCTGGTGGCGCGCCGCCAGCAGGGCGAGCCGATCGCCTACATCGTCGGCAAGCGCGAATTCTTCGGGCTCGACTTCGCCGTCAATGAAGCGGTGCTGATACCCCGTCCCGACACCGAACTGCTGGTCGAACTGGCGCTCGAACGCATGGCGCCACGCGCGCGCGTGCTCGACATGGGCACCGGCAGCGGCGCCATCGCGGTGGCGCTGGCGCACACCCGGCCCGATGCCGCCGTCAGCGCGCTCGATGTCAGCGAGGCGGCGCTGGCGGTGGCAAGTGCGAACGCCGTGGCCAATGGCGCCAGCGTGCGGTTTTTGCAAAGCGACTGGTTCGCGGCGCTGGCCGGCGAACGCTTCGACATCATCGTCTCCAACCCGCCCTACATCCGCGCCGACGACAGCCATCTGGCGCAAGGCGATTTGCGTTTCGAGCCACGCGGCGCGCTGACCGATCACGCGGACGGACTGTCGGCGCTGCACATCATCGTCGATGGCGCCACCGGATGCCTTGAGCCAGGCGGCTGGCTGCTGATGGAACACGGCTACGATCAGGCGGCCGACGTGCGCGCGCTGCTGGAGCGCGCCGGCTACACCGGCGCGGCCAGCTGGCGCGACCTGGCCGGCATCGAACGGGTCAGCGGCGGGCGTCGCCCCTAAGGCCGATGTATCCGTGGTGTTCGTCGGCGCATTGCGGCTGACGATCCGCGGTAGCCAGCCGGCACCGCTGGCGTGAGCGGACGCTTACGTTCAACCTGCCAGCGCCATCTCGTCGGCGTAGCGCAGAACCGTGGAGTTCTGACGGCAGAAGCGTGTCGCCGCCTTGTAGCCAATATCGAACAGGAACTGCATGTTGGACGTCGACCAGTCCATGCTATTCGGCATGTGGTCGTCCGGCACGGCGGCCATCAGTTCCAGCTTGAGCAGGCGGCGTTTCGGCAAGCCGGTCTTGCGGTCGGTGTTGTGCTCCAGTTCGAACAGGCGCAACTGGTTCTGCGAAATCTTCACAAGCGGCACGATCATCGAACCGACCCACGCGTCGTACAGATTGCGCGGCTTGCGCAGCAGGCGCTCGTCGCCGAGGATGTCGAGCACGATCAGCGTGTCGGTGTCGTGGTGCTCGCCTTTGCCTTCGATGAAGGGATCGAAGTTCAGCGTTTCCAGCGCGGCGCCTTCGATGTAGTCTTCGCCGTCGATGTCGGTCGGCGCGTACAGGAAGGGAAAGGACAGCGCGGCGCGCACGTGCTCCACCTTGATCTCGTGCTTGCCCCAGATCTTCATGCGATGCTGGTTCAGGTTGTAGGCGTTGATGTAGAACTCCGGCTTCATGCTGGCGATGGCGGAGAAATCGACCGCGCCTTCAAGGAAGGGCGCATGTGCGCACAGGCCCAGGCTGGTGGCCGACAGGTTGGACGGCGATATGGTCGACATCAACAACTGGGTCCAGTCGTTCCAAGGCACCTGGCTTTGGCCGAACACATTTTGCATCGCACCGAACACCGGGTGGCTGGAGGCCGGCGCGAAGGCATTGCGGAAGGCGTCTGCCTCCAGGCCCGGCTTGTGGAAGACCTTATAATTCACCGGCATCATCTTGTAGATGCTGTCGGAGACACCCGTGTCGGCCCAGCGTTTCAACGCGGCGCGCGGCGAGCCTTCCAACGGCGCCACGTACAGCAAGCCCATCAGAACACCCGCTCCCGAGGCGGAGATGACGTCGAATTCGACTTCCTGGTCGAGGAAGGCAGCCAGCGCGCCGGCGATCAGCGGCGAGTTCGGCGCGCCTCCACCCAAGACCAGGCCGGTTTTCTTTTTCATGTTTGGTTGCATTAATAACATCCTTTGTGCGGCAATGTAGCACAAGTTACCACTATAAATTCCAATATGAAACTTCTTATATCGAATAATAGATATATTCTATACGAATAACTGTCGTGCCCTTGCCGTACTCGTACTCGTCCGCCTCCTATTCCTCACTCCAGAGCTCACAATGAAAACCATGTTCCACCGTCCCGTGTTGAAACGCCCGCTCGTCGTCGCGGCCACCTCCTTGTTGATGGTGGCTTGCGGGTTCCCCGGCATGAGGGTGGACAACGGCGGCTTAGGCAATACCCCGATCGGCCAGCTGCTGGCGAAGGGGTGATGAATTCCCCGGAATGGATTTCGGGGCAGGTCACGGACATGCTCACTTCCAAAGACGGCCCTGGGGCGACAGTCGCACACGCGCAATCGATCGGTTTCGGATGCGGCACCACCCTGACCAGTTGCCGGTACGCCGGACAGCTCAACTATCACCTGTTGAACCTGCCCGCCGAGAACGCTGCCCACGCGAACGCACAGGTCAGCATCGCCATCGAAATTAATAGCGAGAATCCGTTGGTGATTCTTACCAGCAAATCAACCAAGGATCAGGTGAGCGCTGCCCTTCCGCCGGGGGCAAACCGCGCGAGATGATGGGCACCGGCCAGAAGAGCGGGCAGTACTGGGCGCTCGACCCGGACACCGGCGCGGTCACCTGGGTGACTCACGGCCAACAGCAACAGCAACGGCAAACCGACCATGGTGCGCGGCAACACCGTCACCACCGGCGTGTAAAGCGCGCTCGACAAGACGACCGGCGCCATCCTGTGGGAATTCGCCAGCGGCGGCTCCTGCCTGTCGGGCGCGGCAATCTCACGGGGCGACGCGTTCTGGGGTGCGGGCTACGCCAACCCCGGTGCGGGCACGTCCAACAATAAGCTGTACGCCTTCGAGATCAAGTAAAGCGCAAGCTGCCGCAGCCCTGCACGGCACAGACGCCGGGCGGGCGCCGCGGCTTTGCTAAAATGGCCATCCCCCTCAGGAGCCGCTATGCGCAATCTGTGCCGCCTGGCGCAAGGCGATTTGCGTTTCGAGCCACGCGGCGCGCTGACCGATCACGCGGACGGACTGTCGGCGCTGCACATCATCGTCGATGGCGCCACCGGATGCCTTGAGCCAGGCGGCTGGCTGCTGATGGAACACGGCTACGATCAGGCGGCCGAGGTGCGCGCGCTGCTGGAGCGCGGCCGCTACACCGACGTGGCCAGCTGGCGCGATCTCGCGGAGATCGAAAGGGTCAGCAGCGGCCGATTGCCTTGCGCCGTTTAAAAGCGCTTGACCAGCCGCCCTGGGCACTGCACTCAGCCACGCCAGCTGCTATTCATGCGCCAATACTGGCCAGAATAATCGCCGCATGGCGCCAGCTGCAGGCGGCCGCTGCCATCGTTGACAATATCGAGGCATTTGCCCTGGCCCGTGAACTGGTTCCACAAACGCAGGCCCAAGCCAAGGCCGGTCTGATCCAGGTGCCACTGCTGGCCCGTCACGTTGGCGCAGGCCGCCATGTGCACCCGGCTGTTGTTGCCGTCGTTGATCACATCCAGGCACATGTCTGCGCCAGTAAAACGCGTCCGCAGACGCACAAAGCTGTTCCCGGCGCCCGGCGCAATCTCCCACATTTGGCCGGTATAGCGGCCGCAGCGGGCCATGTGCAGCTGATCCCGCTTATCCGCGTTGACGATATCGAGGCAGTTGTCCTGTCCGGTAAAGTCGGAGTGCAGGGTCACGCTGGACGGGTGTGCGCTGGCGCCGTGGGCGGCAGCGGCAAGCACGAGGGGCAGCAGCAGCCGCATTGTGTTCTCCTTGAGTAGATAGGTCGACGCTCGTCGAGCATGGCCGACATGGAATTGTGTCCCATTTTTTCGATGCGACGGACAAAACCGGCGCGTCCCAAGCATATCGCGCTCGTCCGCGCTTTGTCCATTGGCAAACATTTCTTAATGACCAGATCCCAGCTTGCGACGCCGCTGGCGAAATTCCATCGTCAAGTACAGCGCAAGCTGCCCGGCATGGATGCCGGACGGCGCCCCAGCTTTGCTAAAATGGCCATCCCCCTCAGGAGCCGCCATGCGCAATCTGTTCCTTCTCTGCTTGTTCTTGCTGGCACCAGCTGTGCATGGCGGAAACATGGCGGAACAGGCTGCGACGCTGTTCGACAGCGACTGGCAATGGCAGCTGGAACACCGGCCGGAACTGGCCACCAGCATCGGCGACTACCGCTTCGACGCCAGCCTCGGCGATACCAGCCTGGCCGCCAGCCGCGCGGGCACGGCGCACGCGCGCAAGGTGCTCGACGAGGCGCGCGCGATCGATCGCGAACAATTGCCGCCCGCGCAGCAACTCTCGCTCGACCTGTTCATGGTCGACAAGGAGCAGCAGCTGCGCGCCGCCGCGCTCTACCCCTACACGGTGCAGCCGCTGAGCGCCTACGCCGGCATCCATGTGACGCTGCCGCAGCTGGTGGCGCAGATGCCGTTCGCGAACGAGGCCGACTACCGCAAGTACATCGCGCGCCTGGCCGCCCTGCCCCAGCATGTCGATGGCCTGATCGAGCAGCTGCGTGAAGGCATGCGCAGCGGCTGGACCGCGCCCGCGGTCGTGATGCGCCCGCTGCCCGCCATGCTCAGGCAGCTGCGTGAGCATGCCATCGATGGCGCGCTAGGCCAGCCCCTGCGGCAAATTCCGGCCACCATCGACAAGCCGGTGCGCGAGGCACTGGTGGCGGCCGGCACGACGGCGCTGCGCACGCGTGTGCTGCCGGCGCTGCAGACGCTGGAAAATTTCATCCGCGACGATTACCTGCCGGCAGCGCGCGCGAGCATCGGCGCCAGCGCGTTGCCGGGCGGACGCGCGTATTACGCCCAGCTGGTGGCGCTCAACACCGAAACGGCCATGACGCCGGCCGAGGTGCACGCGCTGGGCCTGAAGGAAGTCGCGCGCCTCAAGGGCGAGCTGGGCGCGGCCATTGCGCGCACCGGTTTTGCCGGCACCTTTGCCCAGTTCGCGGCCTTCGCCAACAGCGACAAGCGCCTGTTCTACGACAATGCCGAGGCACTGCTGGAACGCTACCGCCGCATCGTGGCGCGCAGCAGCGCCAGCCTGCCCAGGCTGTTCGAGGCGGTGCCGGCCCAGGAACTGCTGGTGAAAGCGGCGCCGGCGCTGGGCGCGGAAGAGCGCGGTGCGGCCTGGTACGACGCCGGCGGCGCCGACCGCCCCGCCGCCTTCGTGGTCAACACCAGCCGGCTCGACACCCGTCCGATGTGGGAGATGGAAACGCTGGCCCTGCACGAAGCCTTGCCCGGCCACCATCTGCAGGTGGCGCTGGCGCGCGAACAGGCGGGCCTGCCGGCGTTCCGGCGCTATGCCTGGTATGGCGCCTATGGCGAAGGCTGGGCGCTGTATGCCGAATCGCTGGGGCCGGAACTGGGCTTGTTCCGCGATCCGTTTTCGGCCTTCGGGCGCCTGAATGCGGAACTGTTCCGGGCCGCCCGGCTGGTGGTCGATACCGGCATCCATGCGCTCGGCTGGAACCGCCAGCAGGCGCTCGACTATCTCAACGCCAATACCGCCAACGGCCTGGCCGACAATGCGCTCGAGGTCGACCGCTACATCGCCTGGCCGGGACAGGCGCTGGGCTACCAGGTCGGCGCGCTGAAAATCCGCGCGCTGCGCGAGCAGGCCCAGGCGGCGCTGGGCGAGCGCTTCGACATCCGCCGCTTCCATGCGGCCGTGCTGCGCCAGGGTGCGCTGCCGCTGGCGCTGCTGGAACAGGAAATCGCACGCTGGATCGACGAAGAGATGCGCAAGCAGGTAACGGCGGCGATCAAGCAATGATGCGCGGCGATGGCTGCGAGATAACTTCAGGGGCGGCCCAACGCACTCGGCCATTTTCGGTTAATCTCGCAGCAATTTATAAATTTGCAGGATGAGAAAGGAAGCACAGTGCCTACCACCGTGTCCAACCAACTGACCCGCCGCCTGGCCCTGCTGGACGATGACGAACAGCGCGCGCTGCTGACCCAGGGCTTGCGCGGCATCGAACGCGAAACCCTGCGCGTGGACCGCCACGGCCGCCTGGCGCGCACACCCCATCCGCAGGCGCTGGGCGCGGCGCTGACCCATCCGCAGATCACCACCGATTACGCCGAGGCGCTGCTGGAATTCATCACCCCGGCCGAACACGACATCGGCCTGACCCTGCACAAGCTCGACGCCATCCACCGCTTCGCCTACGCCCGCCTGGGGGACGACATGCTGTGGAGCGAATCGATGCCGTGCGAGCTGCCCTCGGAAGAAGAAATCGAGATCGCCTGGTACGGCAAGTCGAACATCGGCATGCTCAAGCATGTGTACCGGCGCGGGCTGGCGCTGCGCTACGGCAAAGCCATGCAGTGCATCGCCGGCATCCACTACAACTATTCGCTGTCGGAAAAGGTGTGGCAACTGTTCGCCGCCAACGAGGGTGTGCCGGAAGAACGCCGGTGCGGCCTGCGCGACTTCCAGTCGGAAAGCTATATCGCGCTGATCCGCAATTTCCGCCGCTACAGCTGGCTGTTGATGTACCTGTTCGGCGCCTCGCCGGTGCTCTCGAGCGGCTTCCTGCGCGGCCGCCCGCACCAGCTGGAGCAGCTGTCGGGCGACACGCTCTACCTGCCCTACGCCACCAGCCTGCGCATGAGCGACCTGGGCTATCAGAACGATGCGCAGTCGGGCCTGACCCCGCACGAGAATTCGCTGGAAAGCTATGTGACGACCCTGATGGACGCGGTCAACCGCCCCTACGAGCCCTACGCGGCGCTGGGCACCAAGCACAGCGGCGAATGGATCCAGCTGTCGACCAATGTGCTGCAGATCGAGAACGAATACTATTCGACCATCCGGCCCAAGCGGGTCATCAAGACCGGCGAGCGGCCGGTGCAGGCGCTGTGCCGGCGCGGCGTGCAGTACGTCGAGGTGCGCTGCCTGGATGTCGACCCGTTCGAGCCGATCGGCATCAGCGTGGAAACCGGGCGCTTCATGGATGCCTTCCTGCTGTTCTGCGCGCTCGACGAGAGCCCGCTGATCAACCAGGTCGAGAGCCAGGTCCATGCCCGCAATTTCGCCCGCACCGTCAAGGAAGGACGCCGCCCGGACCTGACCCTCACGCGCGACGGCGCCGAAGTGCCCTTGCGGGCCTGGGCCGAGGAATTGATCGGGCGGATCGCGCCGCTGGCCGCGCTGCTGGACGAGCAACACAATGACGGTGAGGTGCATGCGGCCGCGCTGGCCAAACAGAGCGCCAAGATCGCCGATCCGTCGCTGACACCGTCGGCGCGCGTGCTGGAGGAGGTGCGCGCGCTCGGTTCGGCGGCCGTGTTCGGCCTGCGCCAGAGCGAGCTGCACGCGGCTTACTTCCGCGACAGCCAGCTGATGCCGGCCGAGGAAGCGATGTTCGAGGAAATGGCGGCCGCCTCGCTGGCC
>CAMLHI010000028.1 GCA_946479705.1 uncultured Oxalobacteraceae bacterium | reverse complement strand
CTTTCATCAGCGTGATAATAACGCGAAACGTCGCGCTCCCCCTAAGTAGATCGCAATTATTGCCCGCAGTCAATATATTACAGCCAATCTGGCACCACGCCGAACATTGCCTTCGAGATATTTTGTGACGCCCAAGGCGCAGCGTAACAAGGGGCTTTCCCTGCGGCATTGTGGTGCCTCATACTTTCACTACGTCAACAATCAATCGGCAAGTTGCGCCTTGCGGCCCGGCGCGGCTGCGTAGTGGCGCGCGCCGGGCGGCGCCTTCCTGTCAGCCGGCTGCCGATCATCCTATGTCCTTTTCCCGCCTTGCGCGGCGCCGCTGTCCGCTCCAGGCGGCAATTGTTGCGCCTATGCCACTGCCCACCATAGCGGCGGCTGGATCGCCAGCACGCCGGTCACAGACGTCAAGAGGAACAACACCGCCACCAGTACCGCCATCGGCAAGTGCCTGGCTCAGGCGGGCGCCCCGGCATATTCGATGCGGTCGCGGCCATTTTCCTTGGAGCGGTACAAGGCCTGGTCGGCCTGGTCGATCAGCTCGGCCAGCGCGAGCGGGCGGTGCACGTCAAAGGCGATCACGCCAAAACTGCCGGTGACGGTAATGACCTGCTCATCGCTAATGCGGATCGGTTCGCTCCGTATCGCATCGCGCAACTGCTCCACCCGGGCATGCCCGCTGGCCGCGTCCAGTCCCGGCAGCAGCACCAGGAATTCCTCGCCCCCGTAGCGGCCCACCGCATCGCTTTGCCGCACGGTGGCGCCCAGGCGCGCCACCGTCTCGCGCAATACTGCGTCGCCGGCGGCGTGGCCGAAGGTATCGTTGACCTGCTTGAAATGGTCCAGGTCCAGCAAGACCAGCAGCAAGGGCTGTTGCTGGGCGCTGGCCTGGGTCAGCGCGCGTTCGATGATTTCCAGGATGGCGCCACGGTTCCAGGCGCCGGTCAGGCTGTCCCTGAGCGCGCGCTGGCGCAATTGCTCGCGCGACTGTTCCAATTCAAGCGTGCGGTCGTGCACCAGTTGTTCGGTTTGCAGCTGGCGCCGCAGCAACTGGCGTACCCGCACGCGGTGCTGCAGCGACAGCAGCATCAGCACTACCAGGGCGCACAGCAGGTAGAACGGCGTGGTGCGCCACCACGGCGGCAGCACGGTGAGTGCCTGCCTGTGCACGGGCGATACCCGGTGGCTGTAGGCATTGCTGGCGTAGTATTCGAACTGGTAGTCGCCAGGGGGCAGGGCGGCGTAACGTACCTGCGGGACGGCGGACTCGGCCCAGCTATCCTCCAGTCCCGCCATGCGGTAGTGGAAACGCAGCACGGCCCGGTTCTGGGCGTCCAGACTGGCCAGGTCCAGCTCAAGCGGCGCGCTCGACCATGGCAGCGTCCAGGCCTGGCCCGGTCCCAGCGGCTGGGCGGCGCGGTGGGCCGTTTCGATGCGCACGCCCAGATGCCGCGGCGCGAACAAGAGTTCAGGGCGGCGCACATGCGAGGCGCCGTTGCTGGTGGCGATCCACATCGAGCCATCGGCGTCCTCGTAGAAGACGCTCCCATTGGTGTCGTTCCAGATCAAGCCATCGTCCTGGTCGAAAAAACGCCAGTGCTCCCGATTCCACACCGCGATCCCGGCATCGGTCCCGACCCACAGCCAGCCGCGCCTGTCTTCATACAGGCCGAACACGGTGGCGCCATGCAACAGCCGACTGTCCACGGGCTTGACCTGCAAGCCCTGACCGGCGCGATGCGCACGCCACAGAGCGCCCTGCAGGTCGCTTAGCCAGAGCGAGCCGTCGGCGGAGCAGCTCATGCTATATAAATCGATGCCCTTGCCCAGCTGCTGCGCTGGGTAGCGACTCCAGCTGGCGCCATCGAGGCGCAGCAACTGGCGCGCGCTCAGAAACCATAATGCGCCGTCGCTTGTCTGGCACGCGTCGCGATAGCCCACCCTGTCGGCGCCGACAGGCTGGTCCAGTCCTTCTGGCGGCTGCACCGGCTGCGCGCGCTTGGTGGTGTCGAGCACGGCGAGACCATTCTTGGTGGTCAGCCAGAGGCGCTCGGTGCGGTCAAGCAGCAGGCGGTTCACCAAGGACAAGGCTTGCGCATGCACACTGGCCTGGTCATCGCCATCCAGGTGCGCCAGCAATCCGGAATAGCTGGCCGCCCAAGCCTGGCCGCCGCGGTCCAGCACCAGGCTGGACCACTGGTCCGCGGGTACGCCGGATGCCATCGGCGTAAAACGCTGGGCACCCGGCAACAGGCGGGCCAAACCGGAACGCGTGCCGGTATACAGCACACCGGCGCCATCCCGGACAAAGGACAGTACCACGCCGTCCGGCATGCCTTGCCCAACGGTCCAGTTTTCCCAGTTGCCGTAGCCGAGCCAATGAATCAAACCCAGGCCGCGCGAGCCCAGCCACAGGCCGCCGCCTTGATCGAATTGCACGGCACTCGTGCCGCCGGCCGAGCGCAAGCCATTGGCCGGGCCGAAGTGCTCCCAATGCGTTTGGTCCCAGCGCACCAGGCCATCGTCGACATTGCTGAGAACCCGGCCTTGCTCATCCTCGACGAGAACCGGCTGCGGACTGAATTTGCGCAGCACGTCGCCGGGCGGGGTGCGGTCGACAAAGCCTTGCGCCCCGGCCGCCAGGGCCACGATGCGGGAGCGGCCGCGCGCCCACAACTGACCGCCGCGGTCGCGCAGGATGGCGCGCCAGCTATCCGGCGGGACGCCTTGGGCCGGACCCCATACGCTCCAGCCTGCCGCGTCGCGGTGGCACAGCGATTCTCCGCACCCCATCCACAGCGCCGCGCCCGCGTCGACATGGACGCCCGTAATGTTGGCGAGCTCACCTTGCTGCTTGACCTGTTCCTCGGAGAACACCGGCTGCACGCGCGGCTGGCCGTCGCGCAGGGTCAGCGTATGGAGGCGCGAACCGGCAACCATATAGGGATTGCCGGTGGGGCCGACGGCCAGACGCAGGCTCGGGCAGGTGTCCCCATTGCGCCGCTGCTCGCGCCATACGGCTTGCAAGCGCTCGCCGACCTTGAGAAAGAGCCCGTCGCAGTTGCTGACCCACAAACGATCGTCGTGATCGACCAGCAGTGCGGTGATCCGCGTAGTGGCCAGGCCCTCGGGCTGCGCATAGCGCTGAAAGCTGGCGCCGTTGTAGCGGAACAGCCCGTTTTCGGTACCCACCCACCGATAGCCGCTGCGGTCGTGCGCCAGCGCGGTGACGCTCAGATTCGACAAGCCTTCCTGCTGGCCGAAATACCGCAGTGGCATTTGCTGTGCCTGTGCCGCGGCCGGCAACATCAGTGCCAATACGGCCCAGCTGCCCAGCGCGCGGTACAGCCGCATCCGTATTAGGGTCATTCGTTGCGGCAAAGTGCGATCCGAAAGTGTATTGTTAGAGGACAAGCTTATGGTGACGTTCCGCTTTTGCCAAGCGAAATTTTCCCTCGGCAAGTAGGATTTTCTTGTGGCATTGCGCGGCAGTGTTGCGCGGGCGCCCCAGCGGATTGCATGTTACGCCTTTTTGCTTGTGGCCCGGCCCGGCGCGCTTCTACAATCGACACTGAATCGCTCATCGGTACCGCTGCATGACTTCCAGATCCCTGTTCAAGATGTCGTTCGCCCTCTTGCTGCCGCTGTTCGCCACCGGCTGCGGTGTGCTGGCCGCTCCCTGCCGCGTCACCTCGGCCGTCGTCAAGATGGTGCCGGTGGTGGGCCACGTCGCCGCCATCCCGACCGACGCCTGCGCCGCGGTGATCGATCCCTGATGTGGTAGCCAAACGACGGTGTGGATGGCTGGTGTACAATCGTCCGACGATTTTCCACCAGCCGCCCGCCCGACAATGATTGCCGACGATCCCGTGACGACCCGCCTGCTGCGCCGCCGCCAAGTGTTAAAGGGCGCGCTGGCCGGCGCCGTTGCACTGCCGAGCCTGGCGCACGCGGCCGATCCGCTGGTCGTGGGCGGCCTGCCGGTCACCTGCAACCTGACCCTGCCGGTGGCTTGCATCGCCAAGACCAACAGCAATACGCGCAGCGGCGCCGGTCCCGCGCCCTTCGTCTACAACAAGTACAGCGGCTGGCCGGAAATCAAGGAATCCCTGATGACCGGGCGCATCCAGGCCGCCTACATGCTCGCACCCCTGGTCATGGACCTGACCGACAAGCGCATTCCGCTGAAAATCGTCTCGCTCGGCCACCGTTCCGGCGCCGTCATCATGGTGCGCACCGATTCGCCCACCAAGACGTTCAAGGAATTGCGCGGCAAGCGCATCGCCATTCCGAGCCGCTTCGCGGTCGACTTCCTGTTCCTGCGCAAGATGCTGGCGCGCGAAGGCATGAGCCCGAAGGACATCACCATCATCGAGATGCCGCCGCCGGACATGCCGGCCGCGCTGTACGCCAAGGCGGTGGACGCCTACTGCACCGGCGAACCTTTCGGCGCGGCGGCTCAGAAGGCCGGCTATGCCCGTCCCCTGGCCATGACGCGCGACGAATGGCGCAACTACATCTGCTGCGTGCTGACGGTGCGCGAAGAACTGATCAAGGAAAACCGCCCGCTGGTGCAGGAGCTGGTCAACCACGTGCAGGCCGCCGGCAACTGGCTCGACGCCGGTGCGGCCAACCGCGCCAAGGCCGCCGAGATCGCCGCCGGGCGCAAGTTCTTCAACCAGGACCCGAACGTCATCAAGTTCGTCATGCAGAACCCGGCCGACCGCGTCACCTACGGCGATCTGCGCATGATCCGCGCCGAATTCGACGAGCTGATGAAACTGTCCGTGGAAGCGGGCACCCTCAAGCGTCCCGTGGCCTACGACAGCTACGTCGACGAGAGCTTCGTCAAGGCCATCAAGCCGGTACCGATCGCGCTGTGAAGGCCCTGCTGCTGCCACTGCTGCTGTGCGCCGGGCTGGCCTCGGCCGCCGACACCTTCAAGGGCGGGGTATTCGATCCGCCGCGCGCCGCGCCCGAGATCGCGCTGCCGGCCTCCACCGGCAAACCGTTCAAGCTGTCGGACTACCGCGGCAAGGTGGTGGTGCTCGAATTCGGCTACACCCATTGCCTGGACGTGTGCCCGGTCTCGCTGGCCGCGCTGGCGCAGGCGCGCACCTTGCTGGGCGCCGCCGCCAGGGATGTGCAGGTACTGTTCATCACGGTCGACCCGGCGCGCGACAAGGCCGCTCACCTGCGCGACTACCTGGCCAGCTTCGATCCCAGCTTCATCGGCATCAGCGGCAGCGAGGCCCAGGTCGCCGCGCTGCTCAAGGCCTACGGCATCAGCGCCACCCGCCGCATGGTCGAAGGCAGCAAGACCGACTACACCATGCACCACTCGTCCTATCTGTACTTCATCGACCGCCAGGGCCTGCAGCGCGCCTTGATGCCGTTCGGCCGCCCGGCCGCCGACATCGCGCACGACCTTCAACTGCTGCTTAGAAAATAGTCCATGACGACACTGCGCCGCCACTGGGGCTCCTGGCTGCTGCTCGTCTGCGTGGCGGGCCTGCTGCTGTGGGCCATGCTGGCGCCGCTGTCGGCCGCCAACCGCGACCTGCTGTTCGAAATCCCCAAGGGCACCTGGGAGCGCCGCATGCAGGGCGACCATGTCGAGATCCTGCCGTCCACCGTGCACCTGACCCTGGGCGTCAAGGACGTGCTGCTGCTGCGGAACCGCGACACCGTTCCGCAGATTTTCGGACCGGTGCTGATCATGCCCGGCCAGGATTTCCGCCTGCCCTTCGAACAAGTGTCGGACAACGAATTCGCCTGCACGGCGCACGCCAGCGGGCAGATGAAAGTGATCGTCGACCCCATGCCCAATCCCGGCCTGGCGCGCCTGCAGTGGCGTCTCGCGGCGCTGGCGCATGCCGTGCGGTATTTGAAACCCGTCTGATAAAGGAAGCCGCAGTTCGTGGAAAAACTCAAGAAAATCCTGCCATCGATCATGCTGATGGCCCTGCTGATCGCCGTGTGGTGGGTGGTCGTGGTCCAGACCGAGAGCATGATCTTTCCGACGCCCGCGCAAGTGGTCACCGGCACGCTCGAACTGGCCGCCGACGGCACCTTGTGGGAACACATCGTCGCCTCGCTCTCGCGCGTGGGCACCGGCTTCCTGCTGGCCGTGCTGGTGGCCATGCCGCTGGGACTGTGGATGGGCCGGGTGGACGCGGCCTACAACACCCTCAACCCGGTGTTCCAGATCCTGCGCCCGATTTCGCCGATCGCCTGGATTCCGCTGGCGATCCTGTGGTTCGGCGTGGGCGACACCTCGCCCGTGTTCCTGATCTTCATCGCCGCCGTGTTCCCGATGATCGTGCAGACCGCCGCCGGCGTGCACACCATCGAGCGGCGCTACCTCAACGCGGCCGAGAACTTCGGCGTCTCGCGCGCCAAGCTGTTCCGCCAGGTGATCGTGCCGGCCGTGCTGCCCGAAATCGTGGTCGGCATGCGCATCGGCCTGGGCGTGGCCTGGCTGGTGGTGGTGGCGGCCGAAATGATCGCCCTGCATTCGGGCCTCGGCTACCTCATCATCGACTCGCGCAATGCCGGCAACCGCTACGACCTGGTGATCGCCGGCATGATCATCATTGGACTCATCGGCCTGCTGCTCGACGGCCTGATGCGCCTGTTGGAAGGACTCAATTCGGTAAGGTGGCGCTATGGACGCTAAGATCGTCGTCGACAATATCAGGAAAAGTTTTACCAAGGGGAGCGCGACCCTGCCGGTGGTGGGCGGCGTCAGCCTGGACGTCAAGGATGGCGAATTCGTCGCCATCGTCGGCCCTTCCGGCTGCGGCAAATCGACGCTGATGAAGATCGTCTCGGGCTTCGAGCACGCCGACGAAGGCGAGGTGCGCATCGACGGCCAGCCGATGCGCCGGCCCAGCGCCAAGGGCATCGTCATTTCGCAGCACGGCTCGGTGTTCCCCTGGCTGACGGTGCAGCAAAACCTGATGTTCGGCCTGAACGGCGACGAGCATGGCGACAAGGCCGCGCTGGCCGACCACTACGCCGACCTGGTGGGACTGAAGGGCTTCGAGAAAGCCTATCCGCGCGAACTGTCGGGCGGCATGCTCAAGCGCGTCGAGATCGCGCGCGCGCTGGTGGTCAAGCCCGAGATCCTGTACATGGACGAGCCGTTCTCGGCGCTGGACGCGCTCATGAACCTCAAGATGCGCAACGAGCTGCTGCGCATCCTGCAGGAAGAGCGCCACACCGTGATCCTGATTACCCACGATGTCGAGGAAGCCATCTACCTGGCCGACCGCATCATGGTGCTCTCGCCGCGGCCGACCACGATCCAGGCCAGCTTCACGGTGACCCAGCCGCACCCGCGCAAGCTGTCGCAGCCGGAGCTGCAGCAGCTCAAGGACGAGATCCTCGGCGAGCTGGGATTGGTTGCCTGAATCGTGCTCCCTGCGTCCGTGCGCTTCTGTCATGATGGGCGCATGGACACGCTGACCTTTCCCCTGTTCCCGCTCAGCACCGTGCTGTTTCCCGACGGTGTGCTGCCGCTGCAGATCTTCGAGGTGCGCTATCTCGAGATGATCAGCCGCTGCCTTGCGGACGATGCGCCGTTCGGCGTGGTCATGCTTACCCAGGGCAGCGAAGTGCGCAAGCCCGAAGCCATCGAAACCTTCGCCACCTCGGGTACCCTGGCCTCGGTGCAGGAAATGAGCACCGCCGCGCCGGGGCTGATGCAGCTGATGTGCCGGGGCGGCACGCGCTTTCGCCTGCATGGCGCCGAGCGCCGTCCGAATGGCCTGTGGATGGGCGAACTCGAACTGCTGGCGGCCGACCGCGAGATCCCCATTCCCTCCGAACTGCAGGGCGCGGCCGACGCGCTCGACCGCGTGCTGGCGTCCCTGCGCGACGTGCCGGAACAGCGCTGGCCGGTGGCGCCGCCGTTCCGGCTGGAGGACTGCGGCTGGGTCGCCAACCGCTGGTGCGACCTGCTGCCGCTGCCCAATATGCAGAAGCACGGCATGCTCATGCTGGACAATCCCCTGATCCGGCTCGAACTGATGCACGACGTGCTCGACGAGCACGGCATGCTCACTTCCTAGTCCCTCAGTTCACCGCGCCATGACCGCTGGCCGAGCCGTTGCCGCTGGCGGAGCCACCTGCGTTGGCCTGGGTATTGGCCGCCGCCGATTTGGCCGCGCGCGCCGTGCCGCGCGCATTCGCCGCAGTGGCCTTGGCATAGTCGCGCGTGGCGGCGCCTTGCTGGCGCGCACCCGATGCGGCCGCGCCGCCGATGGTGCGCGCGGTGCTGCCCGCATTGGTGTCCAGATTGCCCGAGGCATTGCCGCTGCCCGATCCGCTGGCGCTGCCCGACAGCAGTCCGCCATGGCCAGCCAGCAGGCCGCCGCCGCTGGCGTTCCCACCGCCCGTGCCGCTGGCGCTGCCTTGCGTGCCGGCCGCTGCCGACTTGGCCGCGCCAGCGGTGCCGCCCGTGGTGGCGGCACCTGCGGTCGCGTTCTCCTTGCTCGTTGCCGCCTGCTCGCGCGCCCCGCCGGTGATGGCGCTGCCTGCGCCACGCAGGGTGCTGGCCGCGTTGCTGTCCGCATTGGCATGGCCCGCCAACAGGCCGCTGCCGGACAGCAGGCCGCCACCGCTTGCAGGCTTGGCCGGTGCCGCTGCTGCGGCTGCGGGCTGCGCGGGCTTTTGTACTTCGTCGCGTGCGATGGCACGGCTGCTGCGCATGTCGTCGATGACCGGGACGTTGCGGCTGATCGAACCCATGCCGCCGAGTTGTCCGCCGAGGCTGCCTCCGCCGCCGAGCATGCCGCCCACGGCGCCGCGTCCGCCGAGCAGTTGCGCATGGGCCGAGGCGGCCAGACTGAGGGTGATGACGAGGGTAATGCGCTGGGCGATGTGAGCTGCTTTCATGATGTTCTCCTTGACTGGCGCGAAACCATTTCGCTGCCTATGCAAGGAAAACGATGGGGGAGGGCGGTTTAATCCGTGGCGCGAAAAATATTTTTCTCTTAGTCTGACGTGCGTCGCAGCGTCGCCGGATCGACCCGAAACGCCATGCCGACAATGCCGCGTCCAGTGTCGCCATCGACCGCGCCGCTGGCCTGGCGCCCCAGCTCGGCCAGCGCGGCGCGCGCCGCTTCCGGATCGGGCCGGGCGATCCGGTTCGCCAGCAGGGCCGCCACGATGGGCGCCGCAAACGAGGTGCCGCGCACGCGCCGGTAGGGCGGTTCGCCCGGCGCTGCGCTGACCATATCGTTGCCCGGCGCGGCAAACATGACCTGCGGGCCACGCGCCGCTTCCGGCAGCACCTTGCCGCGCCGGTCCACCGCGCTCACGCCCACCACGCCGGGATAACTGGCCGGATACAGCGGCGGGGCGGCCGGGCCGTCGTTGCCGACCGCCGCCACCAGCAGGTGGCCGCGCCTGACCATGGCCGCCACCGCCCGTTCCAGGGTGCGATTGGGCGGGCCGACGATCGACAGGTTGACCACCGCCACCTGCTGCTGCGCCATCCAGCCCAGCGCGGCGGCGATGACCTCGGCCGCGCCGCCGGTCGGGCTGCCGCAATACACATCGGCCGCGAACAGGCTGGCGCCCGGCGCCGCGCCGGCAAACACCGGCGCGCGGCCCACCATCAACGCCGCCACCGCGCTGCCGTGCGCGCTCGGATGGGCGGTGCCGGCGCAGCCCCACGGCGTGATCCTTGTCGCCGCGAACACCGCGTGGCCGGCATCGACGCCGCTGTCGATCAGGCCGACGCGCGCGGCCGGCGCCGCTGCCGCGGGCACCGCCTCGGCCGCGCCGCCGCCCTGGTACACATGGTTGAAGTCGTAGCTGCCGTCCGGATCGAGCGCGCGCAGGCGCTCCAGCATGGCGGCGGTGCCGGCGCCGTCCGGCACGCCCAGCACCACGACGGTCTCGTCCAGGCCGTCGATGCGGCGCGTGCGCAGTACGCGCAGTCCGGCCGCGGCTGCGGCCTGCAAGGCCGCCGGGCTGGGCGACCAGGCCAGGATCTCGCCGCGGATGGCCGGCGCGCCGCGCGGATCGGGCTCCAGCGCCTGCCGGTGCTGGCGCAATAAATTGTCCACCAGCTTGCCGCGCAGGCCAGTCAGTTCGCCGATCCGGGTGTCGTCCAGCAGGCCCTGGGGCGTGCGGATCAAATCGTTTTCAAGGGGCCCTATGCGCTGCGGCAACGGCAAATTCAGATTCGGTATGCGCAACTGCGCTTGCGCGTGGGCGCCGCTCAGGGAGATAGTGAGTACTAACATCGCACGAAAAAATGTGCGCGCACGGGAACGTCGGGATGGCGGCATGGTCGGATGATAATATAGGGAATCAGGAATCATGATGAATTAACGAATGGGGCGGGGAATAAATTCCATGGCCGCAGCGTTTACTGACTATCCATGACATTTCATACGCCATTGCATGCCGAACTTGCCGCACTGCTGCCGCGCCTGCGCCGTTTCGCGCGATCCATTACCTTTCATCGGGAAGACGCCGACGACCTGGTCCAGATCGCCCTGGAGCGGGCCATGAACCGCAGCGCCCAGTACGAGCCCGGCACCCGGCTCGACAGCTGGATGTTCCGCATCATCAAGAACGGCTGGATCGACGAGGTGCGCGCGCGCTCGCGCCGCGAGCAGGTGTTCGCGCCCGAGGAGGAGGGCGAACACATCGGCGACGACAGCGCTGCCGCGCACCAGCAGCGCATGGCGATCCACAAGGCGATGAGTCTGCTGTCGGACGATCACCGCATCGTCATCGGCCTGGTGCTGGTCGATGGCTTGCCCTACAAGGAGGCGGCGGCGGTGCTGGACATTCCCCTGGGCACCCTGATGAGCCGGCTGGCGCGCGCGCGCGAGGCCCTCCAGGGTTTGTTATCCGATCAAGCGAGGAATATGGCATGAGCATTTCCGAAGAAACCCTGATGGCCTACGCCGACGGCGAGGTCGACGAGGCGACCCGGCGCGCGGTCGAGCAGGCCATCCGCCACGACCCGGCGCTGGCGGCGCGCGTGCGCCGTCACCAGTCGCTGCGCAGCGACGTGTTCGCGGCCTTCGCGCCGGCGCTGGACGAAGCGGTGCCGCAGCGCCTGCGCGCGGCGCTGCGTTCGCCCAAGGTGGTGCATCTGGATGCGGTGCGCGCCGCGCGCCAGCCGCCGCCCGCGCCGGCCAGGGCCAGCTGGTCGTGGCCGGAGTGGGGCGCGGTCGCGGCCAGCCTGGTGGTCGGCCTGGGCGCCGGCGCGCTGGCCATGCGCGCGGCCCAGGACCAGCCCCAGCTGGCGATGGAAAACGGCATCCTGAACGCCCACGGCGAGCTCGCTTCCGCCTTGAGCACCCAGCTCGCCAGTGCCGGGCCGAAACAGGCCAGCGTGCGGGTCGGCCTGAGTTTCCTGGCGAAAGATGGGGTGTATTGCCGCAGCTTCATGCTGCCCAAGCAGTCCGGGCTGGCGTGCCGCAGCGGCGGCGGCTGGGCCGTGCCGGTGCTGTCCGATGGCGGCAGCGATGGCACCGGCACCTACCGCCAGGCCAGCAGCGGCTTGCCCGACGCGGTGCTCGATGCGATCGACCAGCGCATCGCCGGCAAGGCGCTCGACATCGCCCAGGAACAGGCCGCGCGCGACAAGGGCTGGAAGCGCTGACGCCAGGCCGGCGCGCCGCTCAGTTGCCCAGGTTGGCGCGGTTGCGCCCTTCCAGCTTGGCGCGGTACAGGGCGCGGTCGGCGCTCCAGATCAGCTTGGCCGGGGTCTCGGCCTCGTCCGGCACGTGGGCCGTCACGCCCGCGCTGATGGTCACCACGCCGTAGGGCGAGCCGGCGTGCGGCAGCGCCAGCGCCTGCAGCGCTTCGCAGATGCCCTGGGCCACCAGCAGCGCCTGGTGCGCGTCCAGTCCCGGCGCCATCAAGGCGAACTCCTCGCCGCCGTAGCGTGCCACCATGTCGCCGGTGCGGCGCCCGTGCACCGCGATCAGTTCGGCCACCGTGCGCAGGCATTCGTCGCCGGCCTGGTGGCCGTACAGATCGTTGTAGGTCTTGAAGTGATCCACGTCCAGCATCGCCAGCGCCAGCGGATGCGCGCTGCGCTGGGCGCGCCGCCATTCGTGGTCGATGGCGGCGTCGAAGCCGCGCCGGTTGCTGATGCCGGTCAGGCCGTCGGTCGAGGACAGTTCTTCCAGCTTGGCATTGCTGCGTTCGAGCTCGGCGGTGCGTGCCGCTACCATGGCCTGCAGCTGGATCTGGCGCCGGGTCAGCTGGCGCACGCGCGCCTTGTAGGCTTCGTTGAGCAGCCACCCGCCCAGCAGCACCAGCAGCACGCGGCACCACCAGCTCTTCCACCACGGCGGCAGCACTTTCACCGCCAGGCGCGCCGGGGTGTCGCTGGGCACGCCCTGGTGATTGGCCGCCTTGACCTCGAATTCGTACTCGCCCGGATCGAGGTTGGTGTAGGTGGCGCTGCGGTGGGCGCTGTCGGCCTTGACCCAGTCACGGTCGAAGCCCTTGAGCCGGTACAGATAGGTATTGCGCGCCGGATCGGTGTAGTGCAGGGCCGCGAACTCGATCGAAAACACCAGGTCCTGCAGCGACAGGGTCAGCCTGCGCGGCGCCGTCACGTTGCCGTCGAGCGCGATGCCCTCGGCCAGCTTGCCATCCTTGAGCGAGCGGTTGAACACGCTGATATCGGTGAACGCCACCTGCGGCGGCACCGAGCTGCTGCGCACGATGGCCGGATCGACCCCGGTCATGCCCTTGACCCCGCCGAAGTACAGGCGCCCGTCCGGCGCGGCGTAGCTGGCGCCCACCGTGAAGCCTTCGCTCAGGCCGTCGGCGCTGGTGTAGCGGCTGGCCTTGCCGCTATCGGGATCGAGGCGGATCAGGCCGCCGGCGGTGCTGAGCCACAGCTTGCCGCCGGCGTCGCTGCGCATGGCCAGGATCTTGCGCTCGCCGGCGCTGTCGTAGCGGCGGAAGGCGATCGCGCCGCCGGGGCCGAACACGACCTGGTCCAGGCCGGCCGCGGTGCCCACCCACAAGCGCCCCTTGGGATCTTCGTACAGCGCGCCCACATTGTCGTCCGACAGCGACCTGGCATCGGCCGGGTCGTGGCGCAGATGGCGGAACTTGCCGCTGGCCGGGTCCAGCAGGTCGAGTCCGCCGCCGCTCCACTCCGAACCCATCCAGACTCGGCCCTGGCGGTCTTCCAGGATGGCGGTGGTGCTGTTGACGCCGCGGCTGTGCGGGTCGGCCGCGTTGGGGGCGTAGTCGGTCCAGGTCCCCTTGGCCGGGTCGTAGCGGATCACCTGCTGGCCGGTGCCCAGCCACAGCATGCCGCCGCTGCCGGGCGCGATCACATTGATGAAGTCGGCGCCCACATTGTTGAAGTGCACCACCTTGAAGGGCGCGTCCGGGCCGTCCATGCGGTTCAGCCCGGCCGAGGTGCCGACCCACAGCGGGCCGCCCGGCTGCTGGTACAGGCTGTAGACGATGTCGTTGCTGAGCGCGCCGGGCTTGCCGTCGGCGCGCCAGCTGCGCTCGACCTCGCCGCTGGCCGGGTCGAACAGGGACAGGCCCGAATTGCGCGCCAGCCACAGGCGGCCCTCGGGCGCGCCCTCGATGTATTTGAGCGAATTGTCCGGACGCAGGTTGTGCGCTTCGACGTCGAAGGGCATGTAGCGCTGGAAGCCCTGGCTGTTCAGGTTGACCAGGCTGATGCCGTCGGTGAAGGAACCGATCCACAGCATGCCGCTGCGGTCGTGCATGACGGCGCGGATATTGTCCGAAGGCAGACTGTTGTTGTCGTTGGCGCGATGCACATACTGCAGCGGGGTGGCGCTGCCGCGGTCGTAGCGCAGCAGGCCGGCCGCCAGGGTGCCGGCCCAGACCGTCTCGTTGCGGTCGCCGTACAGCGAGGTCACCCGCGAGGGTGGCGAATCGAGGCGCCGCCGGGTATCCCAGTTGGCCGCCGCGTTCCAGGCCACCACCCCGGTTTCGGTGCCGATCCACAGGGTACGGTCGCGCGCGAAGTGCAGGGCGCGCACGATGTTGAGCTTGGCGTCGGGCGCGTCGGCGCGGTCGACCCGGTGGTGCACGAAATGCTCGCTGCCGCGCGGCAGGTAATCGAGCCCGCCCGGCCAGGTGGCCACCCACAAGCCGCCCTGGTCGTCCATGGCCAGGGCGTTCAGGTCGTCGCTGCCGAGGCTATCGGCCACCTGGGGATCGTGGCGGAACAGCTTGAACTTGCCGCTGGGCGGGTCGAAATGCTGCAGTCCGCCCCAGGTGGCCAGCCACATGCCATCCTTGCCGTCGCTGACGATGCTCTTGATGATGCGCTGGGCGGCCGGCCCGGCCGGCGGGGCGTAGCGCGTGAAGTCGTTGCTGCCGGGGTTATAGCGCGCCAGTCCTTCCTGGGTGCCGACCCAGATCTGGCCCTGGCGGTCCTCGAACAGGGTGGAAATGCGCTCGTGCGGCAAGCTGGCCGGATCGGCCGCGCGGCTGCTGAACTTGACGGCCTCGTAGCCGTTGTAGCGGTACAGGCCGCCGCTATGGGTGCCGATCCACACGAAGCCCTGGCGGTCCTGCAGCAGCGCCAGGATCGACAGGTCGTTGGCCTCGAGCGAGGCGAGCGGCTTGAAGCGCAGCGGGGAAGTCGGCGTTGCCGGCGCGGCGGCGGCGCCGAGCGCCAGGCAGAGGAGAAGGCACAGCCGAGCGAGCAACATTATTTTTCCGGGGAAATGAAGCGGTGTGCGGCAGTGTAAACCAGATAACACCACGAATCCACGCGCTATTGGCTGCACGCTTCAGTAATCCATATACAGTGGCCGGGAATTAGGGTATCGTTTACGGCACTA